>NZ_CALPCM010000125.1:0-1091 GCF_943193015.1 Hominisplanchenecus murintestinalis | reverse complement strand
TTCCATGATGATCGAATCCAACATCCGCAAACTCAGCCGGATGGAACTGATATACACCTGCATCGCAAAGCTGGCGGTGTATGTGGATAAAATCAATGATTCTGCTCTGTCTGACGATTTAAAACACTATATCGATCCTAACGATTTTAACAGGGTGATTTATCATCAGCGCAGTACCGGTGCAGATGAGCGCATGAAGCAGCTCTTGACGGATGCAGATAAACTTGTTGCCTTGTGTGAGTCTGGTTACAATGATTCAACAGAGTATGATCTGTTTGTCAGATGTCTGTCAGAGCAGACCATTGTTGAAAATGAAAACCGCAGACTCCGCACAAAAGAAGACGGCGGCATGAAATCATCCATGATGCAGAATCCCTCCGATCCCGAAGCGACTTTTCGGAGTAAAGCAGGAAAAGAGCACCGGGGATATGCTGCCAATCTTGAAGAATCCGTTGGAGCCAATGGTTCGGTTGTAACAGAATACCAGTATGAGCAAAACAACCATAGCGACAGCCAGTTTATCCGGGAGCATCTTGAGCAGATGGATAAACAAGAAGAACGGACTGTTATCGTTGCGGATGGAGCATACAGCGGAACAGGAAACACGCAGCTTGCAGCTGATAAAAACGTAGAACTGATTACCACAAGCCTGACAGGGAAACCGGCTCCGGATATCCTTGCTGATTTTGCATTCAACGAAGAAGGAACGAAAATCCTCCGATGTCCGGCCGGCCATGCACCCAAAAGCTGTTCTTATATGAAACAAAGCAGTCAGTGTGCCGTTTCCTTTCTGCATGAACAGTGTGCCGGCTGTCCGTATCAGGATCAATGCAAGCCAAAAATTTTTAAGAAGGTTGCAAAAATAGTAACATCCAAAGCAGCACATGAACGTGCGAAAATCCAGCGGAACATGGACAGCAAAGAATTCAAAAATTACGCAAGACTCCGAAATGGAGTGGAAACTGTTCCGTCAAATATCCGTAAGAATTACCATTTGGAAAAAATTCCCGGTGGGAAACAGCGTGGCAAGTTCTTTTTCGGATCCAAAATAGCAGCGTTGAATTTCCGAAAACTCTTCAATTATGTGAAGG
>NZ_CALPCM010000124.1:0-1133 GCF_943193015.1 Hominisplanchenecus murintestinalis | reverse complement strand
CCTGAGCGCTATTTTGTGAGCTAAAGTATTGATTTTTCAGGGAGCAAATCCCATTTTTAATGTGGGAAGTTTGAGTATCCTAACAAAAACTTTGGGACTCTGCATTTTCTGCAGAGCCCCATCTTATTTGCGATTTATATACTTTCGATATTCTTCTACCGAACGGTTTACAATCAATTCCTCTGGAAAACCCAAGCTGTCCAGAATCGGTTCTATATATCGGAAATTAGCAATGTCCTCCTGGATATGCGCGTCGCTCCCTAAAATAATAGGAACTTCGTATTCCATACATAACTTCAGCATTTTACGATCATTCGGCTCTGCATTCTCCCGGAAACTTTTCGGATTCAGGGACGCATTGTTAAGTTCCAGCAGCACTCCCTCCTCTTTCGCCGCCTTCACCACACGCTCATAGTCTACCGGGTATCGGCTGTCATCCGGATGTCCGATAATATTCACATACGGATTCTCTATCGCCCCTAGCAGCGCCCGGGTATTTTCCTCTTTTGTTCCAGGTCTTATGCAAGGCGTATGCAGGCTTGCTATCACCACATCCATCGTTTCCAGCAGATACTCTTCCATATCCAGACTGCCATCATATCCAATAATATTTGCTTCTGTTCCATGCATGACCTGAATCCCGCACAGTTTGCGCGGTATCATCCTCATATTCTGAAAATGATATTCATGGCAGGTGCCTGGCATTGTCAAAGAATGTTCTGTAACACCTAAAAGCTCCAGTCCCTTCTCCGCCGCTTCCCTGGCCATCTCATGCAGCGTACTGTATGCATGGCCGCTGACTATCGTATGTGTATGTGAATCTAAAACGTATTTCATAATGCTGTACCGCCTCCCATTTAAAATGCTGTTAAACTCTATTATACACAGTCCTTTCACAAATTACAATAATTGAAAAAACTGTTGCCCAAAACCGTCTGTCAAAACAGCCATATAAGCTCATGAATGTCTTTTATGTACAGCAAAGCATACAATACTACATCCCAAATGTGTTACCATACCAAAGCCAAACATCATACAAACAAATGTTATATTGGGTGATGTTGGGGTCAAAACCATAAATAAATTTGCCCCTATTCCTATAGTACCTTGAAAAATTCATATTTTGTAGTATA
>NZ_CALPCM010000123.1:0-1134 GCF_943193015.1 Hominisplanchenecus murintestinalis | reverse complement strand
CGCACCGCTCTGGAAGTTCTTTTGTGCCGTTATAGAACTCTATGAACCGGGGTTCCGGGATGCGGACAAGGCGCGAATCGTAGAGGTCAGCCGTCCGGGTCAGCTGTGAGTATATGTCGGATACATATAGGAGATTCCGAAGCGGCATGTTCGGGTTGTCGGTGGACTGGTGCTCATACAGGGAAAGTGTGTCTTGGAGTAAAAAGGAGACGTCGTTTTTCATTCCCAGATAAATAGCATTGTCCAGCGTGGTAACAGTCAGCTCGTCCGGATTGGTGTAATGTGTGCCGTTCATGGCATTGTATAAATCCAGAAATTCACGCTTTTCCTTGAAAATCATCCGAAATATCCGGTCTTTGTAAGTAAGTGCAGGCGTAGGAGAGCCCACAGTTGGCATTGCCGCTGATTTCTCAGTCGTGTTAAGTGTTTCTTTCATCCAAATCCTCCTTTAGATATCGGGAGGATTTTACGCTCTGTCTTAGAAATCCTCCCGTCTTATTGTCTGGGGTTCAGCATTGAAGATTTCTAAGATTGGCGGAAAGCCGTAAGAGATAGCGTGAGCCATAAAAGAATGAATCATAGAAACAAATGCGTATATAGATTATAACATAAACAAAATAGAAAGCAACATAAAAATTAAGAAAAAAGATATCGCATGAACAAAAATCTTTTGACATAATAGTAGAACATAATTTATGTAAAAGCGTTTTTCAATTACTGCAAAAGATTTCAGAAAGACGGATTATCTGCGGTATCTTGAAGCATACGGCAGTAATGATTTACTATTTCTAAATCTATATTTAAACTAAGGGCAGTTTGCTCAGGGGAGTGCCCGTTATCCAAATGTTTCTGGATGAGAGCAGCCTGCTTCAAACCAGTTGTAAGCCCTTCAACAAGCCCTTGTTCATGAGCATAATCCCTTTCATTCTGGATGTGAAGTTCTTCGTCGTATTCGTAAATTCCCACTTTCATTACCTCCGCTCGGTTTTTATAGAGAAAATCAGCCAGGATGCCGTCATGGATGCATTCTGTGACCGCCTGTTCCATCGCCTGTGCCAAAGGAAATTCTTTCCTGAGTTCCCTGACTTTACTTACAAAGATCATATAGTCCCGTAGGCTCCGGCATTTTTCCAT
>NZ_CALPCM010000122.1:0-1151 GCF_943193015.1 Hominisplanchenecus murintestinalis | reverse complement strand
CCACGCACCTTTTAAGCCCTTGTCGTGTTTGGGGCATAAAAATAAGACGCTTCACCCCGCGTCCCAAAGGGAGATACCAGACCGCCTCCTATGTGCTGTTTAATAGTTTCATGACTGCCCCCTTTCTGCTGCGGCGGGCAGCGGCTAAAAATGTATATAAAAAAACCACCGAATCATTTCTGACTGGTGGTATTAGAGTATTTTTCTTATATCTGTTATGTGGATCGTATCTGTTTTAATCGTCCCGTCAGGCATTTCAATATCCGCCTCATAATCGCCGCTTTGCCCGTAGATTTCTACAATAAATGCCGTTCGCCCATCTTTTAATAAGACTTTGTCAAACATCTTTATCTTCATTTTTTCTTTTTCCTCCTATCTATGTGGGCCGTTGTCATTCTCATTTCTCCATTTTCTTTATCATCAATCCACGCTGTAAGCACATTTGCCTTTTTTCCATTAGGCCCTGTCAGCTCCATAATAACCTCGTATCGCTTTCCATGCCCATTATCTGGCTTTTCTATAGCTTCATACTCTGACAAATGCTTATGTATATCAGCAATCAAGTTTTTATAGTTAGATAAGTCGTACCCTAGTGCTTCCTTAAACGCGTTCGCCTTGTCAGGATCTTTCTCTGGATTCAACGCGTACATACTGAATTTCGTTTCCGGTATAATTGCTTCTTCATATCTCGGTAATTTCATTATATCAGATTTAAAATTTTTTGCAACTTCATTCCAGTTATCCGCTTTCTGTTTATACTGTTTTTTGTTATCCGAATCCAGTGAATACTTTGCCAATCGCCCCAACCGTTCTTCTTGCCGTTTAGCTTGCTGTTTTCTTGTCTCCCGATGGTTCTTCTCCACTAAATCGTTCAATTCCTCTTTAGTATACTTACCATCCGGTGGCGTACTGATTCCCTCGAAGTATGTCGTGTGACTGTCTTTACAGCGTGGATGATACAGCCCTGCTACAATCGCATCACTCATCAATGGGTATTTGATATCCGTTTCCGGAGACTTTCCGCTTTTAGGTCCGCCGCTCCATACGTCATCAATCAAGACCTTCCCTACGAAAGGAAGGCACTTCGGGCAGGGATTTCCGCGTTTATTCACAATGACTGTTGATATCCCCCATTCCTGCCTCTTCTCCCC
>NZ_CALPCM010000121.1:0-1183 GCF_943193015.1 Hominisplanchenecus murintestinalis | reverse complement strand
GGTTTGTGCCTTTTTTATAGACTAAAGTATTGATTTTTCAAGGTTCAGCACACCAATCGGTGTGGGAAGTTTGAGTTTTTTATATTGTCAAGTTTATATACCTGAATTGTTTTTCTCTTTCCCCAAAACAATTCGCTAAACAGAAACTCTTCAAATTCTTCAACATTTATTCTTTCTTCTTTCAGTAAGCTGTCTGCCCAATATTTTAGATCCTGTCCCCTTTCCCCCTCCGTTCGGGAAAACCCTTTCTTTTTCAAATATGTTTCTATGTAACTCGCCTCAATGTTCGTAATAATTGACTGGCTTAATGACGGCATCCTTTCGCCTCCCAACATCGACAAAATATGATATTATATTCTACCACATTTTTACAAATACTGCCACAAGAATACTATTGGGAATTTACATTATTTATCCGCATATTTTCTTGGTATGCACTTTATACCCACACTATCATAAAGGATAGATATCCCCACCGTAATACGCTCTTCTTCCAATCGCTGAATCCTTATTCCTCCACCTTCAAATCACCACAATTATTTTTATTTTCTATGTTGCATTCTGTTTTGTTTATGTTATAATCTATATATGCATTTATTTCTATGATTCATTCTTTTATGGCTCACGCCTGCTCTTACGGCTTCTCGCCTAATCTTAGAAATCTTCAATGCTGAACCCCAGACAATAAGACGGGAGGATTTCTAAGACAGAGCATAAAACCCTCCCGCCATCTAAAGGAGGATTTGGATGAAAGAAACACTTAACACGGCTGAGAAATCAGCGGCAATGCCAACTGTGGGCTCTCCTACGCCTGCACTTACTTACAAAGACCGGATATTTCGGATGATTTTCAAGGAAAAGCGTGAATTTCTAGATTTATACAACGCCATGAACGGCACACATTACACCAATCCGGACGAGCTAACTGTCACCACACTGGACAATGCTATCTACTTGGGAATGAAAAATGACGTATCTTTCTTACTCCACGATACACTTTCCCTGTACGAGCACCAGTCCACCGACAACCCGAACATGCCGCTCCGGAATCTCCTATATGTATCCGACATATACTCACAGCTGACCCGGACGGCTGACCTCTACGGTTCGCGCCTTGTCCGCATCCCGGAACCCCGGTTCATAGAGTTCTATAACGGCACAAAAGAACTTCCAGAGCGGTGCG
>NZ_CALPCM010000120.1:0-1217 GCF_943193015.1 Hominisplanchenecus murintestinalis | reverse complement strand
CCTAGTATAATAATGGTGTAGTCAATCAAGACTACTTGTTTAATAAGTTTCTATAAATCAGATAACAGAAGAAGGTGTTCTTCCTTCATCAGATGTTATCCAAAAATAATTATCATGTCTGACGGTTCCTGATAGACACCAGATGAAACATAAGGTATTATCCCTTAGGATAGGATAAAGAATGTTCACCTCCTTGGGAAGCTGATTTTCATCAGCCTATACCTACAAGTGAGTCAATTAGTCCATTCGACAGGGTTTTATGTTTTAGCTGGTTGGGAACCGGAAGGCGATACCCGTATAACACGCCAGGTTGTGTACCTGCCAGATTGGAAATGGATTCCTATCAGAAAGGAGCTTTCACCCATGCCAAACAAAGTTATTTTTAATCCTGAGGATCTATTCATCTCTGTTGGTATTGATGTCGGTGCTGACTTCTCATGGATGTCTATCGCACTTCCAAACCAACAGTTTGTAGGAAAACCTTATAAAATCCTACACAACAAAATGAGTTCCCTTACAACCGCTGTTTCTAAAATAAAAGAAGCAGAAGAGCTGTATTCTTTGGAAAGTCGCATTTTCCTGGAATCCACGGGAATTTATCATTACCCACTCTTCTGCTATCTTCGTGATAAGGGTTTTAACTGCTCAGTTATCAATCCTATCATCACTAAGAATAGCACAAATATCAACATACGAAAAGTACATAATGACCGTTTTGATTCTAAAAAAGCGGCTTTGGTTGGTTTGAAACCTGATTTAAAGGTTTCTCTCATGCCTTCTGACCTTGCTTTGAACTGTCGTAATCTATGTCGTGAATACTATGACTTAATGGATAACCGCAGCGCTTACGTGAACAAACTCCAAGGTGAACTTCGCATGGCATTTCCACAATATCTTGGTATTTTTTCCAAGGTTACAATTAATACATCCCTTACCTTATTGGAAACTTATTCCTCTCCATCTGCTTTTATTGAAGCAGACAAACAAGAGATTATTGGTATCATCAAGTCAACTGCCCGTTTTGGGCTTACATATGCTCAAAACAAGTATAATGCCATTATCCAGGCTGCTCATGAAGCAAATGAGTTCGGTTACATCATTGACAGCAACATCAAGCGGATTCGGCTCTATATCAGCTTCATCCGCAAATATGATGAAGAAATCGGCAGCATTCTAGAAGCAATGCACGAACTCGTAAATGCTAATGAAGATACCGA
>NZ_CALPCM010000119.1:0-1265 GCF_943193015.1 Hominisplanchenecus murintestinalis | reverse complement strand
CCACGCACCTTTTAAGCCCTTGTCGTGTTTGGGGCATAAAAATAAGACGCTTCACCCCGCGTCCCAAAGGGAGATACTAGATCGCCTCCTATGTGCTGTTTAATAGTTTCATGACTGCCCCCCCCTTTTTTTTCTGCTGTAGTAGCACAGCGGCTAAAATGGGTATAAAAATACCACCTCATCATTTCTGACTGGTGGTTTTTAAATAAGTCTTTCTTATAATATTTTCATTCGTCCGACAATCCCTTTTCCGCATGTATCACACACAAAAACAGCTTCATTCTTCTTGCTAATCTTTCCACTTCCACAGAATGGGCAATCTATTTTTTCTCCCTTGCGAAGAGCTTCCATTCTCCGTAAATGTTCTTTAACTTTTTTATCTCCCACTCATATCACCTCCAAGGAAGTTCTTCATATACGGCGCTATTATTTACTGCTTTTATTATACCTTTAATTACTTCCGGTGTCAATTTAATACCTTCGTATTTTGCTTCTTCCAGAAAACATAAAACTTCTTCTTTTCTTGTTCCATTATGCCCCAGTTTATCGTGCATAGCTTCATGAACAATTGTTTTTGTGCTCTCCAGAATGGTCTTTGTCTTATCCGCATAAACATATATACATTTATCAATGGGATCGTATTCACCACATAATCTTCGGGGATTATCTACGTTGTACAATATGTAAATCGGTATATTTTTTTTCTTGATGTGATTATACGCATCTTTTCCAGTTTGATTTTCTTTAAGCTTTTTGATAATATTGCGCGGTCTTTGCACGTCGGTATTTTTACCATCATTTCTAGGTATTACGAATGATTCAAATACATCCTCATTTATCGGATATTTATATCTATTGGATATGTTTTCCCATTCCTTTTGCCTATCCGCATATCGTTTTTGGTTATCTTTATCCAGAGAGCACTCTTTTAATCTTTGAAATTTCTCTTGCTGGCGTTTAGCATATTGCCGCCTTGCTTCTTTTTGGTTTTCTTGCGCAAGAGCCTCCAATTCTTCTTTTGTCCACTTATCATCCGCCGTAGATACGCCAGGGAAATAAGTGGTGTGGCTGTCTCGGCACCTTGGATGATAAAGCCCCGCTGCCACCGCACTGCTCAACAGTGGATATCTGCCATCCTTCTGGCTTCCCCCGCTCCACACATCATCTATAAAAACTTTTCCACAGAATGGAAGGCACTTCGGGCAGGGATTTCCGCGTTTATTCACAATGACTGTTGATATCCCCCATTCCTGCCTCTTCTCCCC
>NZ_CALPCM010000118.1:0-1314 GCF_943193015.1 Hominisplanchenecus murintestinalis | reverse complement strand
AAAGCGACCCTCATAAGGACGGAAAACCGACCTTTGCGTTGGACGGAAAACCGACCCCTAACCAACTTACTATAAACCAACTAAAAGAGAACCAACGAAAAGGAGTGAGTGGGGAGCAGCCCGCACCCTTTGGCAGATATAAAAACCTTTTCCTCTCCGAATCCGAGTATGCGGAGCTGAAAGGGGAATACCCGGACAGGCTGGAACGGTTCATTGAGGAATTGAGCGAGTACATAGCCGTCTACGGGAAAGTGTACGCCAACCATGCCGCCGCTGTCCGTATGTGGGCAAAACGTGACAGGAAAGGCACAGGAAAGAAAGGAATCCCCGATTATTCCTACAAGGAGGGCGAAAGCCTTTGACCGCATAGACACAACGCCCCGTAAACAGGGCGTAAAAGACCATGAACAAGGAGGACGATTTTATGAGTGATTACGATAACGCCATTTTCCGGCTTGCCACGGCACAGGAAGCAGAGCTGGAGGACTATATTGGGGAGGACGGGCTTTTATATTGCGCGAGCTGCCGCCAGCCCAAAGAAGCCTACTTCCCGGAGGGCAAGACCTTTTTTGGACGTGACCGCCACCCCAAAGAATGTGACTGCCAGAGAAAACGCCGGGAAACGCTGGAAGCCAGCCACCGGGAATATAAGCACCGGGAGGAAGTGGAACGGCTGAAACGAAAGGGATTTACAGACCCGGCTATGCGGGAATGGACGTTTGAAAACGACAACGGGAAATGCCCCCAAATGCACAAAGCCCATGCTTATGTGGAGTGTTGGGAGGAAATGAAAGCCGGGAATATCGGTTATCTGTTATGGGGCATGGTAGGCACAGGCAAAAGCTATTTCGCCGGGTGTATCGCCAACGCCCTCATGGAGAAAGAGGTTTCCGTGTGCATGACAAACTTTGCCTTGATACTCAACGACCTTGCCGCCAGCTATAAGGACAGGAACGAGTACATAGCCCGCCTTTGCAGCTTCCCTCTGCTTATCCTTGACGATTTCGGCATGGAGCGTGGCACGGAATACGGGCTTGAACAGGTTTACAACGTGATAGACAGCCGATACCGAAGCGGCAAGCCCTTAATCGTGACAACAAATTTGACGCTGGAAGAATTGCAGAACCCGGAGGACACCGCCCACGCCCGCATTTATGACCGCCTTACGGAAATGTGTACCCCCGTCTGCATTACCGGGGGGAATTTCAGGAAAGCCAGAGCAAGGGAGAAAATGGAACGCCTTAAAAAGCTGCTGAACGGAAAGGAGATTTGCCTATGACCGACACGCCCAAGAAAAGCACCGCCACCACCGCC
>NZ_CALPCM010000117.1:0-1427 GCF_943193015.1 Hominisplanchenecus murintestinalis | reverse complement strand
GCTATTTGCGCCCCATTTAACATACTAATGGCTGGTTGTTCAGGCTCCGTAACCAAACCGTCCAGGCTTACCGACGGTTCCTCCAGCTCCTGGATTCCCTGCTCGGCCTTAAGGCGGGCAATTTCATCCATTTTCCATTTCTCGTCCTTGCTGTCACCATAAAGCTCCTCGACAGCTGCCTCAATGCTCATAATCCCACCCTGTTTGCCTTTGCTGATTGTCTCCACCTGACTTTCAAAGCTTGGGTTCGCATATTCCCCGAACGGAATGTTTACCCTCACCTCTTCCAGCGGCTTTTTAAACAGGATGTTATAGGCGTTGACCGCTGCACCTACCAGTTCCGGCAACGTGTCCTGCAAGGCTTCAATAACCGCATTCCTGGTATAAAGCGTCGCTTTTTCCTTTTCCCTCTGCGCTTCCGCATTATCCAACTTCTTGACATCTATTCCAAGAGTTGATGGGCTGATCAAACCCTGCAGGCAGAGGTCAAGCGCTGTGACATAACTTGCGAGATAGCTGTCATGCGGAATCGAGGGCTGTTCTGTGCTGATAGCTGCTTTCTGGCCTTCACGCATATCCCCATCTGCCGAAAAATACCGATTGTCAAATGCGTTGGGTTTCATCAACTGCCCGCTTTCAGGATCATGCGGCACCAGACAGTCTGGAATATATGTTTTTGCCCGCCCTGCCCTCAGAGCATCCATCCACTGGCTCCATGCTTCGTCGAATGCATCGAAGCTGTCGAGCTTCCCATCAAAAACAGAGCCCCCGCGCCCTTCATACTTTGCGCTTTCATAAACCTGCATCGGCACGGCCAGCATCGCTTTTTCATCGAATGTGTAGTCTGAGAGTCCCGCCGTCTGCGCAATCGCTTTTATATCTACCAGCTTTTCATTGTGGTACAGCTCATTTTTGATATAGCCATATCCATAGCGTTCGTTCAGGACATATTGGTCCCCGTGTTCTTTATAAGCCGTTTTAAAAATGACCTCTTTTACCCTGTCCCGCTGCCGTACAATTTCAATCTGCTCGCCGGGATACCATTCCAAGATTGGATACTCGCTGATTGTGGTATCTATTGCAATCTTAAACGCACCGTCCCCGATATAAAGAACTTCTTTTAATGCCTTTTCCATCTTCTTAGTAAATTTGTTTTCTTTTGCAATTGCTTCCCAGAGCTGTTTCTGCCGCTCTTCCACGAATTCAAAATCATTCATGTCCGCCAGCACGATTGCTGTAAGTATGCGTATAATCAGCCCGGGGAGCCCCGTATGGATTTTTCTCATTTCCATCCCTGGGCTGCACCTGCTCGCCCAGAATTTATATTTATCCGCATATTCCGGAGCCTGACGGTACATCTGCTCCAGTTCATTCCCATCCCCTCTGTACCAGATGCGGTTACGGATGGCGTTTGCTTCAAAATCCAG
>NZ_CALPCM010000116.1:0-1427 GCF_943193015.1 Hominisplanchenecus murintestinalis | reverse complement strand
GCTATTTGCGCCCCATTTAACATACTAATGGCTGGTTGTTCAGGCTCCGTAACCAAACCGTCCAGGCTTACCGACGGCTCCTCCAGTTCCTGGATTCCCTGCTCTGCCTTAAGGCGGGCAATTTCATCCATTTTCCATTTCTCATCTTTGCTGTCACCATACAGCTCCTCAACAGCCGCCTCAATGCTCATAATCCCACCCTGTTTGCCTTTGCTGATTGTCTCCACCTGGCTTTCAAAGCTTGGGTTCGCATATTCCCCGAACGGAATGTTTACCCTCACCTCTTCCAGCGGCCTTTTAAACAGGATGTTATAAGCATTAACCGCTGCGCCTACCAGTTCCGGCAAGACATCCTGCAGGGCTTCAATAACTGCATTCCTGGTATAGAGCGTCGCTTTTTCCTTTTCCCTCTGCGCTTCCGCATTATCCAGCTTTTTGACGTCTATCCCAAGGGTTGATGGGCTGATTAATCCCTGCAGGCAGAGGTCAAGTGCTGTGACATAGCTTGCGAGATAGCTGTCGTGCGGGATAGAAGGCTGTTCTGTGCTGATAACTGCTTTCTGTCCTTCACGCATATCCCCGTCTGCTGAAAAATACCGGTTGTCAAATGCATTAGGCTTTATCAGTCTCCCACTTTCAGGATCATGCGGCACCAGGCAGTCGGGAATGTATGTTTTTGCCCGCCCTGCCCGCAGAGCATCCATCCATTGGCTCCACGCTTCATCAAATGCATCAAAGCTGTCAAGCTTCCCATCAAAAACAGAGCCGCCGCGCCCTTCATACTTTGTGCTCTCATAAACCTGTAGCGGAACGGCCAGCATCATTTTTTCATCGAATGTGTAGTCTGAGAGCCCTGCCGTCTGCGAAATTGTTTTTATGTCCACCATCTTTTCATTGTGGTACAGCTCATTTTTAATATAGCCATGTCCATAGTGTTCATTCAGGACATATTGGTTCCCGTGTTCTTTATAAGCCGTTTTGAAAATAACTTCTTTTACCCTGCCCCGCTGCCGTATAATTTCAATCTGCTCACCAGGATACCATTCTAGGATTGGATACTCACTGATTGTAGTATCTATTGCAACCTTAAACGCGCCATCCCCGATGTAAAGGACTTCTTTTAATGCCTTTTCCATCTTCTTCACAAATCTGTTTTCTTTTGCAATCACTTCCCAGAGCTGTTTCTGCTGCTCTTCCGCGAATTCAAAATCGTTCATATCTGACAGGACAATTGACGTAAGTATGCGTATAATCAACCCTGGGAGCCCCGTATGGATCTTTCGCATCTCCATCCCTGGGCTGCACCTGCTCGCCCAGAATTTATATTTATCCGCATATTCCGGAGCCTGCCGGTACATCTGCTCCAGTTCATTCCCATCCCCTCTGTACCAGATGCGGTTACGGATGGCGTTTGCTTCAAAATCCAG
>NZ_CALPCM010000115.1:0-1560 GCF_943193015.1 Hominisplanchenecus murintestinalis | reverse complement strand
CGCCTTAAAAAGCTGCTGAACGGAAAGGAGATTTGCCTATGACCGACACGCCCAAGAAAAGCACCGCCACCACCGCCGACAAGATGATGAAAGTGCTGGAAGCGGAAAGCGCAGCCGGACACAAGCCGCCATTTACCGCATAAACCGGGCATGAAAAAGCGGTCATGCCGTGGAGTATGACCGCCAGTTCCTGCCTATTTTCTTTTTTGGAATTTTTCGACTGAAAATTCGTATGCTTCTTGAATAAGGGGCTTTAACCGTTCAAATGTCTGTTTGGACGGATTTAGGACGCTTACCCACCCCATCCAAGCATAAACCGGGTGGGGAATGATAATGTCTAAAGCAGTGAAATCACAATCCATATCCACGACACCGCCCGCCGCCGGACGTGCCGGAATTTTACCATACATCTTTTGGAATGTGCTTTTTCGCAGCCCAAGATTGACACGGTAAATACCTGTTCTGTCAAGATTGGACGCTTTATCGTTATCACCGTCTTTTTCCTTAACAGTCAGAACATATACGCCACGTTTTAATACAAGACCGGGATTGTAGAAAATCCCTTTTTCGCCCCAACTTTCAACGAGTACCGTACCGTTTAAGGAGGAAAGGCAGTAATCCAATATTTGTTTTGCTTCCATAGTGTTCTACCTCACAAAATATAAAATAAAGAGCTGTCGGATTATTGTAGCACAAATCAGAGATTATTTCCATAAACATCTAATTTGCGACAAGCCTTAATGAAAAACCGTGATATTTTTCGACATAAAGTAGCAAAAAGAACTGTACAGCCCACCCAGCCCTATGATATAATAAACCTACGGAATAGTGGGGCTGGCTGTCGGAAACGGAGGAATCTATGTCAAGACAGACCACCCAGCAACTTATTACCGCCCTATATCCGAGATTATCCCATGAGGACGAGCTTTCCGGGGAATCCAATTCCATAAGCAACCAGAAAAGAATTCTTGAAGCCTACGCAAAACAGAACGGCTTTACCAACCTCAAATGGTACACGGACGACGGATTCTCCGGGGCGAATTTCCAAAGACCCGGCTTCCAGTCCATGCTTGCCGACATTGAAGCGGGGCTTGTGGGAACAGTCATTGTAAAGGATATGTCACGGTTAGGGCGAAACTATCTTCAAGTGGGAATGTATACGGAAATGATTTTCCCACAGAAAAACGTCCGTTTCATTGCTATCAATGACGGCGTTGACAGCGCACAGGGCGAGAATGACTTTGCACCTTTGCGTAATATTTTTAACGAATGGCTGGTGAGGGATACGAGCAAGAAAATCAGAGCGGTCAAGAGGTCAAAAGGCATGAGCGGGAAGCCCGTCACAAGCAAGCCCGTGTACGGCTACCTCATGGACGAGGACGAAAATTTCATCATTGACGAGGAAGCCGCCCCCGTGGTAAAGCAGATTTACAGCCTATGCCTTGCCGGGAACGGTCCGACCAAGATAGCCCGTATGCTCACGGAGCAGGAAATCCCCACGCCGGGAACGCTGGAATACCGCCGGACAGGGAGAACCCGCCGCTACCACCCCGGCTATGA
>NZ_CALPCM010000114.1:0-1586 GCF_943193015.1 Hominisplanchenecus murintestinalis | reverse complement strand
ACTCAAACTTCCCACATTAAAAATGGGATTTGCTCCCTGAAAAATCAATACTTTAGCTCACAAAATAGCGCTCAGGCAGCCGCTGAACTGCACTCCAATGCTTTTTGCATGTACTTCGGCAGTCTCTGAACAAAGCTGGCAGTGAATTCCTCAAGCTGCTGTTCTGTGATGTGGAAATATTCCATAACGGCATCCATTAGTGCGTCCATGATAATCCTCATGGATTGATTGAAAGTGATGTCATCCAGTTCATCCATGAGACGGAAAAACAGTTCACATATCGTTTTGTCATCGGTATTGCATCGCTGTGTAACTGCAAGCATCATATATCGTGCAAAGACAATGGATACATGAGCAGTCAAAGCATCATAGGACAGGCTCCGGCACTCCTTTACCAGATGCAGATAGGATTTGCAGGTTTTGAAAAACACCTCTATATCCCAGCGTTTCCCATAGATACGGATGATTTCTTCCGCTGAGATAGCTGTGTCCGTGCTGATGATGGCAAGCCAGTCTTTTTTCTTGCTTTTGTTCCGGACACAGACGATTTTTGCCGGAATTGCCTCATCACCAACGGTTACGTCAACAGAAAGCAGGTACTTGGAGCGGCCCCTGCGTTTTTTACACTGTTTATAGATTTCTTTGATGTTGTATCTGCCATCCTGATAGCCATATTTGATTTTACTGCTTTTCTTAACCATTGCGATTGTGTCTAATTTGCAGTCTGTCTTTAATGCGCTAATGGTCTTCGGTGATGAAAACCAACTGTCGAACAGCACATATTTTGCAGAAACGCCAGATGATTGTGCTGCTTTGATCAGGTCAATCAAGACTTCTGTTGCCTTTCGTCTGGATTCTTTCCGCCTTTTCCCGGCAAGAGAACGTCCATCGAAGTTTGCGGCTTTGCAGAGCAGATTTTTATCGTCGGCTGCCGACAGAAGACGATGGTTGATCGGAACAAAGGAGTTGCCATCGGACCATCCAAGTGTCAGCATACGGTAACCTTTCTTGTACTTCATAGAGCAGTGGTCGAAGACTTTCGCCAGAAGTTCCGTTTTATTTGAACGGGAACGGTCAAACAGGCTGTCATCAATAATGAAGACATCTTTGCGGCTCTCATCCGTAAGCGGCTTCATGAAATCGTTAATGATCCGGCTTGAAAGCAGGGTTGTGAACCGAAACCAGTTAATCTTCGCATTATTGAGGAAGCGATAAACGGTGTTCTTGCAGAATGAACCATCAAATATGCCTGTTTTCCGCTGCATATACATGCTTCTATCCGAGAAAATGAGACAGAACAGGTATCGAAACACTTCGATTACCGGAATCCCTTTTGCTTTTCCGGCATTACATTTGAAAAGAAGTTTCCCAATTTGGAATTGGGTCATAAAATTTGTGACAGAGTTAGAAATCTCATTCCCGTTTTCAGCATTATATGGTATACTTGACATGGCATAAATCTCCTTGCTGTGTGATTGTTATTCGCAATTCAATTATACCATCAAGTGCAGGTTTGTGCCTTTTTTATAGACTAAAGTATTGATTTTTCAAGGTTCAGCACACCAATCGGTGTGGGAAGTTTGAGT
>NZ_CALPCM010000113.1:0-1625 GCF_943193015.1 Hominisplanchenecus murintestinalis | reverse complement strand
GGTAGTGTAAATAAGTTTGTGTTTTTGGAAATAAATGGCTCCTTTTTGGTAAGAATTAGGATATGGAAATTCTTATCGAAAAGGAGTGTTTTTATGCCAGTAGCAAAGGAACAAATTCGACAGATTATCTCAGAAAACAACTTAAGCAGCGTCACCGATGTCTATGCCCTCCTTCGGGACAGTTTCAAAGACATCTTGCAGGAACTCATGGAGGCAGAGCTGGACGCCACCCTCGGTTATGAGAAAAACCGTAAGGGGGATTTACAGACAGACAACAAACGCAATGGGCATTCCCCAAAGAACCTCAAGAGCCAGTATGGGGAGTTCCAGATTGACGTGCCTAGGGACCGGAATGGGGAGTTTGAGCCAAAGCTGATACCAAAATACCAGCGCGACATCTCCGGGATTGAAGAAAAGGTGATCTCCCTGTATGCGCGGGGGATGAGCACCAGGGACATCCACGACCAGCTGAATGACCTGTATGGAATCGAACTGTCTGCAGAAATGGTCAGCAAGATCACAGACAAAATCCTCCCGCAGGTCAAAGAATGGCAGTCACGCCCCCTGAACCCGGTATACCCGTTTGTATTCATGGACTGCATCCATTACAAAGTCCGGGAGGATGGGAGGATAGTAAGCCGTGCAGCCTATGTTGTGCTGGGTGTGACGGCAGAGGGTTATAAGGAGATACTGAGCATTACTGTCGGGGCAAACGAAACGAGCAAGTTCTGGCTGGGAATGCTGAACGACCTGCATAACCGCGGAGTGAAAGATGTGCTGTTTTTCTGCGTGGACGGGCTGCCAGGGTTTAAAGAGGCAATACAGGCGGTATTCCCCAAAGCGGAGATACAAAGGTGCGTCATTCACATGCTGCGCAACTCATTCAAATATGTCAGTTACAAAGACCTGAAGAAATTTGCCTCTGATTTTAAAGCCGTCTACAATGCCCCGAACGAGTCGGCCGCCCTTTCAGAGCTGGAAAACATAAAAGAGATGTGGGGAAAGAAATACCCTTACGCCATCAGCAACTGGGAAAACAATTGGGAAGATGTCAGCTCTTTCTTCCAGTTCCCGGATGACATCCGCCGGATCATGTACACCACGAACATCATAGAAGGGCTGAACCGCCAGTACCGTAAAGTGACCAAGACAAAAAGCGTATTTCCCAGTGACACGTCCTTGGAGAAAATGCTGTACCTGGCGAGCCAGAATGTAACAAAGAAATGGACCCAGAGATACCGGAACTGGGATCAGGTCTTGAACCAGCTGATTGTCCTATATGGGGAACGTCTCACGGAATATCTGTAAAAAAGACCGGGATGGCAACATTTGAAAACCCTGCCATCCCAGCCTTATTCCATCGGCATTTATATTATTGCCAGAATATCCCATCCTTATTCCGGAGGCCGGGTGTGGGCAGAGCCCACGGAAAGGGCAATAATAAAATGCCTGTTTGCCATATAAAAAAACGAAAAAAATGTATAGGTTTCGTCTGAATGGTTATACTATAAATAGAAGAAATAATTCGACAGTCCCAAAAACATAAAACCGACAAAAACCTCTTACATATCTAATTCTTATCAGGAAAGTCTAAAATCCATAGACACAAGATTTTTTACAGCCTC
>NZ_CALPCM010000112.1:0-1754 GCF_943193015.1 Hominisplanchenecus murintestinalis | reverse complement strand
TTTTCCGTCCAACGCAAAGGTCGGTTTTCCGTCCTTATGAGGGTCGCTTTTCCGGCTATCAGAGGGTCGGTTTTCCGGCTGTATGGCAGTCATATGGTCGGAAAACTGTACCACTGGCATTTGCGGTATTTTCACATAAAGACGGTTCGGTGCGGAGAAGCCCCGGCGTTCCCTCACCAGAAGCCCGGCAGCGTCCAGCTCGTTCAGTGCGCTTTTTATGGCGGTGCTGCCTTTATCCAGCATTTCCGTTATCTCCGAAACGGGATAGACAATATACGTCCTGCCCTCGCTGTCCTGCCAGCCGTTCTTCTGTGAGAGGGTGGAACGGTCAAGAAGCAGCCCATAGAGCAGCCTTGCAGTATGCGACAAGTCCATTTTCAGCAGAAAATAGGGATAGGGCAGAAAACGGGGCAATATGGTGTCGGCTGTGATGTAATCGGTTATGGTTCTCACCTCCTGTCTGTGGCTTCCTGTTACGCAGTTAAAACGCTGTTTTCGGGGGTAAAGGATAAATGTATCGGCTACCCTTTGAGGGCGGTCAAAAAAGCCTTGATTTACGGGGGTCTGGAATATCCTAAAGCGTGACATTTATCCCTCTGTTTCCGCTTGCGCTGTGCGGCTCGGATTCTTTTCATGCGTCCGGCGCACTCCGGGCAGTATTTCCCCCGGTTTGACTTGGGGAGAAAATACCCGCCGCACTCGGTACAGCGTTTCCTGTCTGCCCGGTGGAGTAGGGCGGCTTCCAGTTTCCCGTCCAGCGGCAGAACGGCGGTAATGAACCAGCGGCATAAAAGGGAATAGCTGATACTCTGGACGCATACGCAAGGCTCGCCGTTATCCAGCACAATACAGTTGCCGTTATCATAGTTACAGCACTCATGCACAAGGCGGCGGGCGGCTCTGTACTGTGGGTAGTCCATGTAGGGGCGTTTACCGTTCATTTTCCCGCCCCTTTCCCCGTTCCGGCTCACGGCGCAAGATTTTGTCAAGATTACTTTTCACGGTCTGCAATTCCCGGACGTTCTCTTTCTTCTCCCGGTACTCGTTGTAAAGGGCGTTTTTCGCTTTGGTAAGCTGCTCAATCTCCGCTTGTAAGGTCTTGGAAGATGGCAGTTTGGTAATGCCCTGTGCCTTGAAATACCGGGCGGCAGATTCGGCTATGATAAAATCGCTTTCGTGCTGCTCCCGGTAAGCTCTCCGGGCTTTCTCCGTTTTCTGCGCCCGCAATCCGTCACGGGCGGGTTTGGTCTTGATGTAGGCTAATAGCTGTTTCTGCAAGTCCTTTTTCTCCCGCAAGGTGCTTTCCACGGCTTTCAGTTTCCCGGTGGTTTCATGCAGTTCTGTACTGGCGGCGGCAAGGACGGCTTTCAGTTCTTCCGGGGAAGAAAAGCCGGATTCCTCGTAAACGCTCACGGTAGCTGCCATTTGCTTCAGATTGTGCAAACTCGCCCACTTCTCGTAGCCTTTCCCTTTGCCCTCGGCTCTCTTGGCGGCTATGTCTACCATGCGTTGTACTCCGTCATTTTTCGGGGCGTTTATGGCGGCACTGTTACGCTGTAAGCGGTCTTTTATGCTGTGGGGGTATTCCTGTTTGGGTGCGGGCGTTTCGGCGGCTCTGGCGGCGTTCTGTGCGTTTATGGTGAGTGCTTCCAGTATGGCGGCACGGTCAAAATCATCACCCAGTTTCCGGGCGGTGATGGGCTTCGTCCTGTCCGGGGTGAGATAGGATAGCCGCCCCCGGCTCTCCTTGACGG
>NZ_CALPCM010000111.1:0-1820 GCF_943193015.1 Hominisplanchenecus murintestinalis | reverse complement strand
TCCTCGTATAATAAGTTTGTAAGCAAGAAAAACAGCTTACAGGCTTATTCTTTTTTTGTTAGACAGAAGGGTAATTCTAAACATCCTTTCCGAAGATTCTTCTTCAATCATGCTGGTTCATCCATTCTCTGTCTATTGGTTATTAAGTTACTTTATATTCATGGTCCCAGATGTTACAATAAGTTCTATAAGAACTGTAGCTATGGTCATTGCTTCATCACTCCTGCAAAGCATTTGCTATTGCTAAGAAAGCATGCAACCCTAATGCTGCCCTAAGACTTATTACACAAATGCTGCATCCTGGTATCTAGCCACCAGCAGGGTATTTCTGCCAGGTATTGCTCATAACGCGAGGTTTAGGCCGGCGCAGTGATCTGGGATAAGCCATGATTACACTTCTTCATTTTTATTGAAAGGTGGTGATGAATCCGTGAAAGAACATATTGATTACCTCTCAACACTGTTTGTTGGGATTGACATTGCATCCCGTATCCATGTTATTTCTGCACTTGATTTCAATGAGAAGTTCTACATCAAGATGAAACCCGTAGAAAACACTCGGGAAGGTGCTGCCCTTATGGAACAGATGATTTCTGATGTGCTAGAGCATAACCATCTGTTCAAATACGTTGTTATCGGTATGGAAGCCACTGGTTTCTATGGTGTCCATCTTGCTAATTATCTTTCTGCCAGTGACCTGCTTGCACCATTCTCTGTCAGGGTTTACTGTCTCAATCCAAAAGAAGTTAAGAACTACAAGAAGTCCTTTAACGACATCGGGAAGAATGATGGCATAGATTCCTATGTGATTGCTGATTTTGCCCGTGTAGGACGTATTGCAATCAAACCGTGGCGCGGCTCCCAATACCTTGCCCTGCAGCGTCTTACCAGACACCGTATGCACATCACTGAATGTATCGCAAGGGAAAAGACTTACATGCTTAACAACATTTATCTCAAGTTCAGTGAATACGCATTACTCCGCGATGGGCAGCACCCATTCGCAAACAAATATGGTGCCACAGCTGAAGCCGTTCTTACTGAGTACACAACGAATGAAGATATCGTAAACTCATCAGTAGAAGACCTCGTTGCTTTTATTAACTCTAAGAGCAGAGGCCGTATTGCTGATCCGGAAGAAACAGCAAAAATCTTACAGGCTGCAGCCCGCAACTCATACCGGCTTGATAAATGCCTCTATGAGCCGCTCACTATCTCAATCGCTTCTTCCTTTAACTGTATCAGTTCCTTCGAAAGAGAACTCAAGGCGATTGATAAGGCAATCCTTCAAACAGTTCAGGGACTAAACCCTGACGAGTATACAGTACTGAATTCCATTCCCGGAATCGGTAAAGTTTATTCAGCCGGTATCTTAGCCGAAATGGGTTCCATTAAGGCTTTTCCTAATGCCAATGCCCTCGCAAAATACTGTGGTATCGTTTGGAACGATAATAACTCTGGCGACTTCGTAGCCCAAGACAAACACATGAGCAAAGCTGGCAACAGATATCTGCGCTACTACATCATAGAAGCTGCCGGAAGTGTTATAAGGCACTGTCCTGAATACAAAGCCTTCTATGACAAGAAATATGCTGAAACAAGAAACCATCAGCATAAACGAGCACTCGCGTTGACTTCCCGTAAATTTATACGTCTGCTCTTCGGTCTGCTGGACAAGAGCCAACTCTACTCTCCGGACAAGAGTAGGTAATCCATATTGCGCATCGAACTTACGTTCTTAATAGGCCGTAGGTTTATTAAGGTTACCCTTTTTCACGAAAATCTTTTTCATTTTCCTCTTGACATATTACCAAATTGCT
>NZ_CALPCM010000110.1:0-1846 GCF_943193015.1 Hominisplanchenecus murintestinalis | reverse complement strand
AAGTCCAGCTAAGAAATGTCAATAGGTAAAATGAAAAATGTTAAAAAAGTTTTTTTTAAGTAGTTGATGTAAAAAAGTGTAACTTTAATAAAACCACCTATGTGGAAATTTAAAAAATTTATGAGAACCTGTTAAGCTGCGTTGTGTGTCTTGCCAGGATGCGCTGCAAGATACTGCTCACAATGTTCCTGGGGAGTGATGATCTTAAACGGCTTATGATCTCGGAGCATGGCAAAAATGATGTTGCAGATTTTATGCATGACAGCCCCGACAGCCACGTTTTTCTTCTTGCTTTTGCATTTGTTGGCATAGTAACTGTGGATCACCGGATTTACTGGTGTTTTTGTCCCTTTATCTATCTTAAGGTTATTGAGCGCTACCATATGCAGGATACGCCTGGCAAGGCTGGAACCTCTCTTGGACATGTGGACTTTGTCACCGTTGAATTTGCCGGACTGCTTTACGGCAGGATCCAAACCGAAGTAGGCATAAAGCTTCTTTGGGGAGGAAAACAGGTCAAAGGAACCCATTTCAGCAATCAGGACAACTGCGCTGAGGAAGCCAACGCCCCGCAGGGACTGCAGAAGGGCGATGCGGTCATAGGCCGGTGTCCCTTCCAGCTTATCAACAGCCTTATGCAGTTCTTCCAGTATGCCATCCAGATGCTCCTGGTATTCCCGGTAAGTTTTGATATACAGCCGGATGCGGAGCGCATTGCTTGGAAGCGCACGTCCGAAAACAGCGGCATCCTTTGCGGCAGTGCATATGGCATCATATTTGGCAAGGGCGTATTTTTCGCCGAAACGTGCTGTTTTGCGTATGGTTTCCACAATCCGGTCCTTTGGTGCGGCAAGCATGTCTGCTGCAAGGGGGTAAGCTTCCAGAAGCTTTAAGGAAGTCTGCGTTGTGATCTTGCTGAACACCTTCTGGTACGCGGGGAAGGACACTTTGAGTTCCGCATGAAGCTTCAACACGATGGCAGACTGCAAATCCTTGAAATAATAGTAGTCACGCACGAGATTGCGCAGGTCAATGACCTCATCATCTGGGATGATGGAAGTCTTAAGGGACGCATCCAGCCCGACCTTGGCAGCTTTTTTTGAATCAAATTTATCATTATGCAGTTTCCTAACGTTCATATTTGTGCTATTCTTAGTAATGATAGGATTAATGACGGAGCAGTCAAAACCCTTATCACGAAGGAAGCACAGGAGCGGGATGTGGTAGATCCCGGTGGACTCAAGGAAGCAGCGGCTTTCAAGAGAATACGCCTCTTGCGCTTCCTTTATTTTTGTGACGGCAAGCTCACGGGACGCAGGATCCGAGTGGATGATCTTAAAAGGTTTTCCTGTGAGGATGCCATTGGGGAGCATGATGGACATCCATGTGAAATCTGCGCCAGCATCAAGCCCGACTGAGAGGTAAGGGATGCTTTGGAGCATCATGAGTACATTTTGATATTTCATAGTTTTATCCTTTCCGGCAGGCATCCATTTCCAGAAGGTGGATACACAACCTAGCGGCTTATACAGGTATAGCCTGGGGCTTCCCAACCAGCCAAAACATAAATCACCACCGAATGGACGGACAGACTTTCTAAGAGGTTTCGCCAGCCGGAAAGGCTGGTTCCCAAGGAGTGAACGTCAATGATCCTGCCCTCAGTGATTATACCTCTATATTTTGTCTGGCGCATGAAGGAAACCTCAGACAAGGTAAATAATGTTGTCTTATAACTTCTGATGGAGGGGGATTCCTCCTTCCGTTATATCTATATAGATTTATTAGATTGGACTTTGTAACTATTAACCAGTAGTCATTCTTGACTACACCATTATTATACTAGGAG
>NZ_CALPCM010000109.1:0-1875 GCF_943193015.1 Hominisplanchenecus murintestinalis | reverse complement strand
TGGGAAGCAGGGAATTTCTCTTCTTCCCTTTTTTCAAGAATAATTCTTATTGTTGCCAATGATAATTATACACTAACAGTGAGGTTCAGGAAAATTTAAGAAACGATTCGGACAGACGATAAACGTGGTGTGAGGGGATTTTCTTATTTTTTCTTAAAAACAAAAATTCCTGTGGTATTTGCAAGTAAATATGCTATAATACTGAATTGAGACTACTATTTTAACTGCAGTATTTCTGCGGGTTGAGCAGTGTCACATATTATTAAGGGAGGGTATGTCATGGAGGAGCATGAAAAAGCGAGAAGAGCCGCTGAACGAAGGGCAAAGCGAAAACGGCAGGTTCTGATAAGCAGAATTATAATTATTGTTCTGGTGCTTCTGATTGCCGTGTTACTGTTTCTGGTATTCTGGGGAAATGCCGGAAGGTCGAAAAAGCCGCAGGATAAGACGCAGAAGGGTGCGGTGACAGAAGGGATTTCCGAAAGCGGGACAGAAGCTGCCCCTGCGGTGACAGAAACGGAGACTCAGACGGAGCCGGCTCCGGATGTTATGGAAGAGGCGGAACGGCTGGCGGCCATGTATGATTATGAAGGAGCCATTGCACTGCTGCAGGGTGACAGCGGATATTCGGGAAACCCGGCGATGGCAGCTAAGGTGACAGAGTGGGAAACTGCGAAAGCAAACCTTGTGGAGTTCCCGCTGGATCAGGTTACCCATGTATTTTATCATACGTTGGTAAAGGATACGAGCCTGGCGTTTGACGGGGATTCGAAAGAGGCGGGGTATAATCAGGTGATGACGACTATTGATGAATTCAACAAGATTACCCAGTCAATGTATGAAAAAGGTTATGTGCTGGTAAGCCTGCATGATATGTGTACGGTAAATGACGACGGTACCGTGTCGCGGGGGAAGATTATGCTTCCGCCTGATAAGAAGGCATTTGTGCTTTCTCAGGATGACGTGAGCTACTATCATTACATGGACGGCGACGGTATGGCGACAAAGCTGATTATTGATGAAAACGGGAAGGTGAAAACGGAGTATAAGGAGCAGGACGGTTCCGTCAGTGTGGGGGATTTTGACATGATTCCGCTCATAGATACTTTCGTGGAAGAACATCCGGATTTCTCTTATCACGGCGCGAAAGGTATTATTGCACTGACCGGTTACAACGGAGTGCTGGGATACCGGACAGATATCGCGTATAAGACCAGGGAAAATCTGGATGAGTATCAGGAAAAGTTTTTCCAGGAAAACCCGGATTTTAATGAGGACAGCTATAACCGTGAGGTGGAAGAGGCGACAAAGGTAGCGAATGCCATGAAAGAAAACGGATGGGAATTTGCAAGCCATACCTGGGGACATATCAATGTAACGCAGGCGGACTTATCCCATATCCAAACCGATACGGAGAAATGGGAGAATTACGTAAAGCCGGTTGTAGGAGATACGAATGTGATTATCTTTGCGTTCGGTGCGGATATCGGAGACTGGCAGGGATACTTTGCGGATAACGAAAAGTTTAATTACCTGAAAGGTAAGGGCTTTGATATCTTCTGCAATGTGGATTCTTCACAGTACTGGGTACAGTTTGGGGATTCTTACATGAGGCAGGGACGCAGGAACCTGGACGGATACAGGATGTATTATAATCCGGAGATGGTATCCGACTTGTTTGATGCTTCCGGCGTATTTGATTCGGCTCGTCCGACTCCTGTACCGGAGATGTAACCAATCGGCAGGAAAAGCCGGACAGAAGAGGCGCAGAGCCAGAGTCTGGCGAACAAAAACAGAGAGCAATTTGGTAATATGTCAAGAGGAAAATGAAAAAGATTTTCGTGAAAAAGGGTAACCTTAATAAACCTACGGCCT
>NZ_CALPCM010000108.1:0-1896 GCF_943193015.1 Hominisplanchenecus murintestinalis | reverse complement strand
CCGTGACTGTCCGGAGTAAGCACAGAAACTATCGGTTCCATAACTGTATGGTGTAAGCGGCAACCTCCCCGACAAACTGCAATTTAACGGCATGAGATATTTCCGGATGTAAAAAAAGTGTTATAAGTGTTGACAAGGAACGTAATATTTGTTATGATAGCCCTGTAAAAAGTTAATAAATATGTAACAAATGAAGCAATACATATGGAGGATGAGTATAAATGAGAAAAGCAGTATGGAAAGCAACCGCATGCTGTCTGGCAGGAGCAATGACATTTGCAGGAAACGGTGTTGTGACTATGGCGTCCGGGAACATTGTACCGCTGGCAGGTCTGGAATCCAGAATTAAGGAGCAGAAGGACAAGAAAGAGGCAGCGGGCGGTACCATACAGGTAAAGGCAAGCGGTTATGACGTAAAGGCAATCGCTCAGGTAGACGAGTATGTAAATGTTCGGGATGCCGCAGGAGAAGAAGGCCAGGTCATTGGGCAGCTTTATAACAATTCTGCTGCAGATATTCTTGGTCAGGAGGGGGACTGGTATCTGATTAAGTCAGGAGATGTTACCGGATATGTAAAATCGGAGTTTTTCGCTACCGGAGAGCAGGCAAAAGAGCTTGCGGGTAATGTGGGAACCGAGATGGCAACCGTAAATACGACAACCTTGATGGTCAGGAAGAAAGCGAGCGCAAAATCAAAGGTAGTCAGCATGGTCGGCGACTCCCAATGCCTTGAAATCCTGGAAGATGCAGGGGACTGGGTAAAGGTTGCGGTTGATTCGGATGTAATAGGATATGTTTCGAAGGATTATGTGGATTGCAGTACTCAGTTTGTAGAAGCAGAGTCCATTGAGAAAGTAGAAGCCAGGGAAGATGCAGCTAAGGCAGCGCACGATAAAGCGGAGGAAATGCTGAGTGCGGCAGTAGAAGCCATGAACAGCGCTACTGCGGATGAAGCGGCTTATGCGGCTTACATGGCGTCACAGGCAGCAGCAGAGGTTAAGCAGCTAGCGGCGGAACAGGCATTTGACTATGATTTGCAGGAGCTTGCACAGAATACGATAGATAAGGCAAATGAGGCAGCCTACGCGGCAGTAATGGCAGAAGAAGCGCAGAAAGCAGCAGAGGCAGAAGCGGCGGCAAAAGCAGAAGCAGAAGCAGCGGCGCAGGCGGCGGCAGATGCAGCGGCACAGGCAGAAGCAGAGGCGGCAGCGCAGGCAGAAGCAGAAGCAGCAGCGCAGGCAGAAGCAGAAGCAGCGGCGCAGGCACAGGCAGCACAGGAAGCGGCGGACGCAGCGGCACAGGCAGCGGCAGAAGCACAGGCGAATGCAGCGCAGCAAGGGACAGATGAGGCGCAGCAGGCAGCAGATGTAGCGATTCAGGAAGCTGAGACAGCGCAGGCAGAGGCAGATGCAGCGGCGCAGGCTCAGGCAGATGCGGCAGCTCAGGCTACACAGTCTTCAACATCTGATTCCTCAAGTACTTCAGGCACCAGGCAGTCAATTGTGAACTTTGCACTGCAGTTTGTCGGATGTCCGTATGTGTACGGCGGCACAAGCCTTACAAACGGGGCGGACTGTTCCGGGTTTACACAATCAGTTATGGCAAACTTCGGGATTTCTATCCCGCGTACGGCAGGCGCACAGTCTGTAGGAGGCAGGGCAGTAAGCCTTTCCAACATCCAGCCGGGAGATTTGTTATTCTACAGTGGAAGCGGTGATTACGGAATTGGGCATGTGACCATGTATATCGGAAATGGCCAGGTTGTGCATGCCAGCACTTCCAGGACAGGGATTATTGTATCTGACATTGGGTATCGTACACCGTGCGCAGCAAGGAGTTATATCGATTAATTCGTTAATTAATATAGGGGTAGGGCTCGTCTCGTAAGAGACGAGC
>NZ_CALPCM010000107.1:0-1964 GCF_943193015.1 Hominisplanchenecus murintestinalis | reverse complement strand
GTTTGTGTCAAGTGTTCGTTGGCACTTTTCTGATTTTCTTTATGAAACTAGTTTTACATAGCCTTTTTATCTCATGCAACCTCTTTCTTAGATACCTTTTTGTTCATTAATTAATTTATGAACACGTCCTACGGAACACCCCATTTCCCCTGCAATCCTCCTTATTGTATATCCCTTTTCTCTTAAGCATTTCACTTTCCCGATCTCCTCCGGGATGGTTATACTCTTTCTCCCGGCTCCCCTTGGGTTTCGGATCGTTCCTGTTCCTCCCTGCCTTTTATATGCCGCCGCTATGCCCTCCAGCAGTTCTTCCGGTACCCCTCCGTATGTTTTTTCATACATTTCCAGCAGACTGTATAATTCTCCAATGTCTACCCGTTTCATCTCCAGCCCGCTCATACAAATGCCTCCCGGAATGCCTTCCTTGATGCTGTCTGCAGCGCATCCAGCAGCGGCATATGATGCCGGATGATCTCTGCGTACGGATTCCCCTTCCCGTCCTTCTTCGGCGCTTTTGCCGCACTCAGGCACTTTACTGCTTCCTGCATCTGCATCGTAAAGACCAGACCATCCGTATACCGTTCTATCGTTTCGATCAGCTCCCGGTTTTCTTTCCGGTACAGTGCTTTCGCCATGTTATTCGCACCATTCTCTGACCAGCGCATCCTTCTGTGCTTCATCCGTAACGTGACTACTGTACAGTTCTGGTTCTCCTGTACCCCCATATTCTTATAGACGATCCCAGGCTTTGCTTCCGGTATCTTTCTTCCGCGTTCCTGCCAGGGCAGGAGTCCTTCCTTATTATTCGACAGGTATTCCAGCAGCTTCCCGGCATCGCGGCTCCGTTTGTCCGTTTCGTCTTCACCAGCTACGCTATCCGCATAAATCCGGATGTATTCCAGCATCCGGTCGATCTGCTTCGCTTCAAACAGCTCCGTTACCGCCTTCTGGGCCTCTTTCTCTTTCAGTTTTCTTTTTATTTCCTGATAGATGTGGAACCGGTCCAGCTGGAAGATCGTTTCCGGGTCATAAGGTTCCCGGATCCAGCTTCCCCCATCCCCGTTCAGGACACGCTGCCGTATCTCATCCACGTTGTATGTCTTCTCGATCAGTGCTTCCCGTTTCTCATGGAACCGGCTGCTCTTTTCCATCCCTGCCAGCATGGTCTTATTCACGAGACGGTTTTTCTTATTCCACGCCTCCCAGCCTTCATACATGGTGAATACCTTTAGTTCCTGCTTCTTCCGCTTTTTATGGTCCTTCCCCTGCATACACAGCCATACCCCGTCCATTTCTTCAAACAGCACCGGGATCTCCCTTTGCCCCTCTGCCTGCCCTGACTCCATCTGCTTTACGGCATACTCTTCTTCCTTGCTGATCCGTTCCCCCAGTCTTTGCACCAGGTTCCATACTCCTCCGTGGCTGATACTCTGACCGCAGGTTTCACTGATAGTCTCCGCTGTCACCCGGTAAGGGGATTCGGTGACTATCATGGCGATCTTTTCCGCAAGGTTTGTGGAGAGCAGGCCGATCTTTTCCATATGCATCGCTTCATCCAGCAGGTACACATGGGCATTCCGCCCGTTTTCCAGTTTTGTCTGATATACCCGTCTGGCATAGGTTACCTCCCCATAAACAGTCTTAATGGTGGTGCTGCGCTTCCCCTTATCCCGGTACCGGCTCCTGTCCCGTTCTTCCGACAGCTCAACGTCATAGTTTTCCAGCATGATCCGGGTGATCTCTCTGCCAAGCTCACACACATAGGCAAAAATTTTCTGTTCCAGACTCTTGAAAGATACCAGTTTTTCCTCTACAATAGATTTCATCATACAGTCTCCTTTACGTGTTTTGTTTCGCAACTAATATCATAAAGAAAAACTGTATGATTGGGAAGCAGGGAATTTCTCTTCTTCCCTTTTTTCAAGAATAATTCTTATTGTTGCCAATGATAATTATACACTAAC
>NZ_CALPCM010000106.1:0-2041 GCF_943193015.1 Hominisplanchenecus murintestinalis | reverse complement strand
AATCCGGTTGGGTATATAGATCCGAGCGGGCATTTTGCGCTTGCGGCTGGAGGATTGGCGGCATTAGCAGAACTTCTTGGTAAGGCTGCGGTATCGCTTGGTGTAACAGCATTTATGTATGAAGGATTTGAAAGGTTTGTAGCACCGAGGAGGAGCGTGTATAAACCCCGTATTCCAGCCGTGCCCAAAACCCCGTCAGTTGCAAAACCCGGAACACGACCTGCGACGAAAGCGCACGCTATTCCACAGCCTAGAGTTAGGGAATATTCAGAGCATAAGTCAAAAGCTAGACCATCAACTAAAGATAAACATGAAGCGGGGCAAGCAAGAAAAAAGCGGGATCAAGGTGGAGAGAAGAAGAAAAAAAGTGGAAAGTGGAAACCTAATCCTAATAAAAGGTCAAATAATAGTAGAAAAAGTCAAAACAGATAAAGATATAGAAATAGTAAATTTATAGCTTATATTGGAGATATAAGGATGGAATACTGCGACATTTTTTCTTGCAATATTCCATCCAGAGATTTTTAACGGAGTCATAGAATGAACAAGACGGAATGTATGGAAAGGGGTTATTATGTATAGGTTTTTGACAAAAATAAATGATGAAAAAAAGGCAGTGAGCATCTATAGTGATTCAGAAAATGACACGAAATTTAATGTGGGATATATTGCAGCATTAAATCCAGAGCAGTTGCTTTTGCAAAATATATCTCCGGGTGGAGAGTATGACGGTTATATGTGGCTGCGCGTAGAAAATGTTTTCCGTTGCTCTGTGAATGGTAAATACGAAGAAAAAATTCTACAATTAGGCAGAACAAAGGATAGGAGAGGGCTGAGCCTGAAAGTTCAGCAAGAGAATATTCTTCAGGATTTGCTCATATATGCCATGAAAGAAAAGAGATTGTTAGAGTTTGTGTTTTTGGGCGGCTATATAACAGGTTATATTTTAGGATTCTCCGAGGAGGCGCTTGAGATTCAGGAAGTAAACGAATACGGGAAAATAGATGGCGTTTCTTGTATTACTATGGGAATTGTAGATGAAATACATTTGGATTCTATTACGTGCCGGGAAGTGGAAAGACTAAAAGATTTAGATTCCTTTGATGGGAAAAGATAGAAGGGGATATTTTTTAGATAGAATATTGGCATAAGGCACCACAGTTATTGAGTAAAGGAAAAGGTAAATTAAATGCGGGATTGGGAAACGTATGATTTTAAAAGCACGTTTTTGGAGGAACTTCTGGAAACAGGAGCCATGCCCGACGAGGCAGAATGAGAGGTGGTTTATCAGTGTACGTCAGATAGTGAGGCAGGTATCAGGTCTGAGGTCGCAGAAGTGATGTGGATACGCTGCAATGAAAAAGATGAGGAGCGCCTGCGCCAAATGTCTTATGATAAAGGCGAGCTTGTGGCTGTGTGTGCCGTTGAATCATTGGAAGGTGGCAGCCAACGGGAACCTGAAAAGCGAGTCAGACAGAATCCTGGAGAAGAGCACGGAGTATGCCTATGACGTGGGGAACCGCATGGTACAGGCCGTACGGAAAGAAAAAGGGGATGCTGTCTTAACCCAGACAAACCGCTATAACGGCAGCGGTCAGCGTATCCAGAAAACAGAAGACGGGAAAACCACAAACTACTACTACCAGGGGACAGCAGTCCGGGCGACTACGGACGCGGAAGGGAACAAAAGCAGCTTCAACCTGTATGGGCTGGAGGGCAACGTCATCGCATCTGGAAGGTATACGGGGAGCTGCGCCGGGGAATACCTCACCAGCGGCAAAGATTTAAAAGGCAGCATCACCAGCCTGATCAAGCCAGACGGGAGCTGTGCGGCCGTTTACCGCTATACGGACTTTGGCGAGACGGTTATGTATGCGGCAGAAGATGTGGAGAATGAAATTTGCTATACAGGCGGCATTTATGATGAAAGCACGGGGCTGTACTATCTTAATGCGAGGTACTATGACCCGCAGGATGGGAGGTTTACCAGCCAGGATACGTACAGGGGAAAAGATGAAGAATATAAGACATGGAATCTGTA
>NZ_CALPCM010000105.1:0-2103 GCF_943193015.1 Hominisplanchenecus murintestinalis | reverse complement strand
TAGTATGCTCATAAGACTATTATGCAGGAAAACAAAAGAAAAAGAAACCCCTAATTCCCCCATGAATGGGGGCTAGGAGGTTGAAGTGTCGAAGACACTTTTTTATTTATGCATGAGTTTAAAAAAAGAATTTCAGATCTTCTTCTACTGTGCTAATTCCCGCAATACCAAAGTTCTCTACCAAAACTTTTGCCACATTGGGGCTGAGGAATGCCGGGAGAGTGGGACCGAGATGGATATTCTTCACGCCAAGATACAGAAGCGCCAGCAGAACGATGACAGCCTTCTGCTCATACCACGCAATGTTGTAGGCGATGGGCAGGTCGTTGATATCGTCCAGACCGAAAACTTCCTTGAGCTTCAAAGCAATGACAGCCAGAGAATACGAATCGTTGCACTGCCCGGCGTCCAGAACACGAGGAATGCCGTTGATGTCGCCCAAAGGCAGTTTGTTGTACTTGTATTTCGCGCATCCGGCTGTCAAGATCACAGCATCTTTCGGCAGTGCCTTGGCAAATTCGGTATAGTATTCCCGGCTCTTGGCACGGCCGTCACAGCCCGCCATCACAACGAACTTTTTGATCGCGCCGCTTTTTACCGCATCGACCACCTGATCCGCCAGAGCCAGAACCTGCGCGTGTGCAAATCCGCCGATCAGCTCTCCTGTTTCAATTTCAGTAGGTGCAGCGCATCTTTTTGCGTGTTCAATGATAACGGAAAAATCCTTCTGCTCCCCGATTTCTCCTGGGATATGGGTACATCCCGGATATCCTGCTGCGCCAGTAGTGTAGAGTCTGTCTTTGTAGCTGTCTTTAGGAGGCACGATGCAGTTGGTCGTCATCAGGATAGAACCGTTGAAGGATTCAAATTCCTCCTTCTGCTTCCACCACGCATTGCCGTAGTTGCCGATAAAGTTGGGATACTTTTTGAATGCCGGGTAATAGTGGGCAGGGAGCATCTCGGAATGGGTATAAACATCCACGCCGGTTCCCTGTGTCTGCTCCAGCAGCATTTCCAAATCCTGCAGGTCGTGACCGGAAACAAGAATACCGGGATTTGTCCCAACGCCAATATTTACCTTCGTAATTTCGGGATTTCCATAGGCTTCCGTGTTGGCCTTGTCCAGCAGAGCCATACCGGATACGCCGTGTTTTCCGGTTTCCATTGTCAGAGCAATCAATTCTTCTACGCTGAGATTGTCATCCAGTGTAGCTGCCAGCGCCCGCTGAAGGAAGGCATCGACCTCCTCATCATCCTTCAGTAGAACGTTTGCGTGTTTGGAGTATGCGGACAATCCCTTCAGACCGTAGGTAATCAGTTCTCGCAGAGAACGGATATCCTCGTTTTCAGTAGAAAGAACACCGACAGTTGCGGCTTTTTCTTCCCAATTGCCAGAGCCATTCCATTTTGCCGCTTCGGGCAGACCGGAAGGATCGGCAATCTGCGCCAACAGCACATCTTTTTCAGTCAGTGTGGCACGGATTCTTGCCTCAATGCTCTCTTTGTCAAAATTTGCATTGGTGATGGTGGTGAACAGATTCAGGGTAATCAAGTGATTGATTTCCGCAGATACCTGCTTCCCTTCCTGACGCAGTGCAGTTGTAACAGCTGAAATCCCTTTTGTGACATAGACCAGCAGATCCTGCATAGCTGCCACATCAGGCTTCTTCCCGCATACACCGGACATGGTGCAACCTTTGCACCCGGCGGTTTCCTGACACTGATAGCAAAACATTTTTTGTTCCATAATAGACATCCTAAAAACTTTTAAAATTTGAAATGATGTAGTTACTTTTCAATCAAAAAAGTATATAGATGCGCTTGAATTAATCTTCCCAAGCGATTGCAGACACAGGACACGAATCAATTGCATCCTGCACGGCGCTTTGATTGTCATCGTTTGCTGGTTGGTATGCTTCCGCCTTCTCGTGCTCATTCATACGAAAAACTTCGTCGCAGATCCCACAGCAAAGCCCGCAGCCAATGCAGAGATTCTGATCTATTTTTATTTTCATAAAATCACCTCCCTAGTATAATAATGGTGTAGTCAATCAAGACTACTTGTTTAATAAGTTTCTATAAATCAGATAACAGAAGAAGGTG
>NZ_CALPCM010000104.1:0-2237 GCF_943193015.1 Hominisplanchenecus murintestinalis | reverse complement strand
CGCCTTAAAAAGCTGCTGAACGGAAAGGAGATTTGCCTATGACCGACACGCCCAAGAAAAGCACCGCCACCACCGCCCGCCGCCCGGATTGCGTGACCGAGGTACGCCGGGGGAACACCGTCCTTGTGGTTTCCGGCTACTTCAAACAAGGCACTACCGCCACCGCCGCCGACAAGATGATGAAAGTGCTGGAAGCCGAAAGCGTAGCCGGACACAAGCCGCCTTTTACCGCCTAAGTTGTGGCATGGAAAAGCGGTCATGCCGTGGAGCGTGACCGCTGGAATAGTAATAAATGACACCATGTTTATTTCTTGCTTGATTGCCGTATTTCATTTGCCAGCAGCACGATACCATACAAACCGCAAATCAGTAGAATTATATCTTCATAGGCATTGAAGATGACTGATTTTATTCCGGTCAATCCCCATATGGTCAGTAAAGCGAGGAGCAGCTTGTTTTTTCTTTTATAGCCAGCATAAACCGTCATGCTTATGCTGATTACGGGGCAAGGCATGATGTATGTTACCATTTGCGGGAAAGAATTACCTAAAAGAATGGAAACAAAAGGGTACGCTAAATAAAGCACCAGTAGAAACATCTGAAATGCGGTAGGTGTTTTGAGTATATCGTCCTTGTTATGCAGACTTTCGTATAGGAACAGAACACCGCAAGTGATATACAACGGAAATGCAAAAAATTTCTGAATAGGCTCTGTTCCATACCAAGCGAAAAATCCAATGCCTATAAAGAGGTTAATAATCCCAAGCGAGAATTTTGCCGCCCACTTTATTTTTTTTGTATAGGACAAAGCAACCGCTATGAGTAAAAAAATGAGTAATGCAATTTGGATTATCCATGTTTGTCTGTTGTAATTGCCGATAACATCCCAAAAAACTTGTGCGTCCATGTGTTGCCCCCGTAGATTTAGTTTGTCACTTTGTAACGAACTAAAGTATAGCATAAAAATTTGATATTTTCTATAATAAGCTACTTGCTATAAACCGTAACAAAAAACCGTGATATTTTTCGACATAAAGAAGCAAAAAGGACTGTACAGACAGCCCCGCCCTATGGTATACTAAGCCTACGGAATAGTGGGACTGGCTGTCGGAAACGGAGGACATTATGTTAAGACAGACCACCCAACAACTCATTACCGCCCTTTATCCGAGATTGTCGCACGAGGACGAGCTTTCCGGGGAATCCAATTCCATAAGCAACCAGAAGCGGATTCTGGAAGCCTACGCAAAACAGAACGGCTTTTCCAACCTCAAATGGTACACGGACGACGGATTCTCCGGGGCAAATTTCCAAAGACCCGGCTTCCAGTCCATGCTTGCCGACATTGAAGCGGGGCTTGTGGGAACGGTTATCGTAAAGGATATGTCACGGTTAGGGCGAAACTATCTGCAAGTGGGAATGTACACGGAAATGATTTTCCCACAGAAAAACGTCCGCTTCATTGCCATCAATGACGGCGTTGACAGCGCACAGGGCGAGAATGACTTTGCGCCTTTGCGAAATATTTTTAACGAATGGCTGGTGAGGGATACGAGCAAGAAAATCAGAGCCGTGAAGCGGTCAAAAGGCATGAGTGGGAAACCTGTCACAAGCAAGCCCGTGTATGGCTACCTCATGGACGAGGACGAAAATTTTATCATTGACGAGGAAGCCGCCCCCGTGGTAAAGCAGATATACAGCCTTTGCCTTGCCGGGAACGGTCCGACCAAGATAGCCCGTATGCTTACGGAACAGCAAATCCCCACGCCGGGAACGCTGGAATACCGCCGGACAGGGAGAACCCGCCGCTACCACCCCGGCTATGAGTGCAAATGGGCGGCGAATACCGTGGTACATATCCTTGAAAACCGGGAATACACGGGCTGCCTTGTGAACTTCAAGACCACCACACAATCCTACAAGTGCAGCAAGATTATCTACAACAGTGAGGACAAACAGGCGGTTTTCGAGAACCACCACGAAATCATCATAGACCGTGACACATGGGAGCGTGTGCAGGAGCTACGCAAGCAGCGCAAACGCCCTAACCGCTATGATGAAGTGGGCTTGTTCTCCGGCATACTGTTTTGTGCGGATTGCGGCAGCGTCATGTACCAGCAGAGGTATCAGACGGATAAACGGCGGCAGGACTGCTACATATGCGGCAGCTACAAGAAGCGCACGGCAGACTGTACGGCGCACTTTATCCGCACCGACCTGTTGACCGAGGGAGTGAC
>NZ_CALPCM010000103.1:0-2308 GCF_943193015.1 Hominisplanchenecus murintestinalis | reverse complement strand
TAATTTGCTTTGCCGCCCTGTACTTTATTCAAGTGTCCGACAAGGATAACGGCGCACCCATATTTTTCTGCTACCCGACCTAACTGCGAAAGGACATTGCGGACTTCGTTTGCCCTGTTCATATCAATTTGGGAACCGATATACGCTTGTACGGGGTCTAAAATAATTACCCTTGCGCCCGTTTCAATAATTGCCTGTTCAATTCTTTCATCAAGCATTGAAAGCGCAGCTTCCGACTCGTCAATTACCTTAATTTGCGTACAGTCGGCATTAGCTGCAAGCAGACGGGGCTTAATTGTATCGCCAAGTCCATCCTCTGCGGTTTGGTAAATAATTCTTATTGGCTCACGCTCCGTATCATCACAAGGCAGTTTATCTCCCCTTGATAAGATAGCAGCTAACTGTAAAATCATCATTGTTTTTCCATCGCCGGGGTCTCCGTGGACAATGGTTATCTTTCCATAAGGAATATACGGATACCAAAGCCACCCGACCTCGGTTGCAGGTATCTCGTCCATGTTCAAAATTTTAAGCTCGACCATTGCAGCCACCGCCTTTTTCTACGAAAATATTGAATTTTTCGGTATTTAGGGTTATACTATTACTACTACATTTTTGAATTGGCTGCTCCGTATCTGCGCCAACAGATACAACAGGAGCAGTCACTTCTTTTTTATCCGTCATTTTCACATTCTCCTTTCAGACCGCCGAGGATCACCGCAATCAGTTCGATTGTGTCAAGCAGTTCTTCATTTACGCCCCCGCCCGCTTCAATCCTCTGCAATTCTGCAAGGACGGCGGCAAGCTCATTGCGGAGCACCTTATACACCCTCGGATTGCCCTGCACGACCACGTCTTGGCATAAGAGCCGCCTTGTGATATAGTCCTGCTTGGTAAGCCCCGAAAGCCGCACCGCTTTGTCAATCCGCTCATTTTCTTCGGGAGATACCCGAAAAGCGATGGTTTTATTCCTCCAACGGTTGCAGTTGTCCAAATTCTTTGCCGACATATCAAAAACCCCCCTTCCCTAAATCGTCCAGCCTGTCTGCCATTTCCGTCTGCTTTGACGGAAACAGGTGAGCATATCTATAAGTGATTTCAATGCTCTCATGCCCTACTCGGTCAGCAATCGCCACCGCCGAGAACCCCATGTCAATCAACAGGCTGATATGGCTATGCCGCAAATCGTGAATCCGTATGCGTTTCACCCCTGCGGCTTTTGCACCTCTGTCCATCTCGTGATGGAGATAGCTCTTTGTTATTGTAAAGATACGGTCTTTCTTCTTTAAGCCATACAGCATACCGACATACTCCTGCATTTCCTCGCAGAGAAACTTTGGCATCTTGATTGTGCGGTTGCTCTTTTTCGTTTTCGGAGAGGTAATCACGTCCTCCCCATGCAGGCGTTGGTAAGATTTGTTAATCGTGACCGTTTCCTTATCAAAATTGAAATCAGCGGCGGTCAAAGCTAATAATTCTCCCTCTCGAATTCCGCACCAGTAGAGCATTTCAAAGGCGTAAAAGGAAACTGGCTTGTCCATCATTTCATCCGCAAACCTCTTATATTCTTCTTTCGTCCAGAACAGCATTTCCTTGTGTTCCTCGCTCCCCATGTTCCCCGCTTTTGCCGCAGGATTGGAGCGCAGGTCGTAATAACGCACCGCATGGTTAAATATCGCTGAAAGCTGGTTGTGTACCGTTTTCAGATACGTCTGCGAATAGGGATTGCGTTTTTCATCACGGTAGGCAAGCAGTTCATTCTGCCATGCAATAATTTCCTTTGTGCCAATCCCGCTAATCTTCATCTTCCCGAAGTACGGGAGAATCTTCGTCCGAATGATATGCTCTTTTGTCAGCCAAGTGTTTTCTTTCAATCTGTTCTTGACATCATTCGCATAAAGCTCTGTAAAGGCTTCAAAATCCATGTCAAGGTCAGCGGAATTTTGCAACTGGAATTTCCGCTCCCACTCCTGCGCCTCCCGCTTTGTGGCGAACCCACGCTTGCATTTCTGTTTCCGTTCGCCCTTCCAATTCACATACCTTGCCATCACATACCATGTGCCGTTGCCCTCGTTCTTAAATACTGGCATTTACACTTCCCCCTTTCCTGCCCCGTAAAGCCTTTCTTGAAAATACTGGCGGTTTACTCTCCCTGCAATCGTGATAAATCCCTGCTCCTTCAGCTCGTCATTCAATTTCTTGATGAGCTTGTAAGCGTAAGGCTTTGATACGGAAAGCTCCTGCGCCACCTCATCCACACGGATAAATTTGTTGTCCATACAACCTCTCCTTTCTTGTTAAGCGTTTT
>NZ_CALPCM010000102.1:0-2315 GCF_943193015.1 Hominisplanchenecus murintestinalis | reverse complement strand
TTTCGGATGTATCCACCGTCAAACTCAGGTTATCCTTAAACATTCCCAGATGTTTTCCCAGAAGCTCCAGTGCCGACTTCTTGTCGCACAGCTTTACTTCCCTTTCCGTGCCCCATTCGTTCGGCTTGATTTTGACCGCCTGGATGCAGGCAAGATCCTCCTCCTTTGCCCCGCTCTTTATTTTTGCATTCTCTGTATCAATCACATCTGCTAAATTCCATTAGAGAACATATCAGAGAAACGCCCCCATATCTAAAGATACAAGAGCGTTATCAAACTGTTAGGGGCAGAGATATTTTTTCATCTGCACCTTTATCTTTTCTCTGGCAAGAACGACAGACCGCCTAACCGCCTGTGCCGTGCAATGCTCCATTGCAGCAATATCATAGTAATTGAAATCGTACTCGTAATAGAGCAGGAAACGCCGCCTTTGTATCTCTGGCAGAGCGGCAATGATACGGTGGAGCAGTTCGGAGCGTTCCTGCTCGATAATCAGCTCGTCAACGCCTTTCGGCGTAACCCTTGCCCTTTTGTTAAGGGCTTCATCGGAAAGCTCGAAAAATTCTTTGTGGCGTTCATCCGATTGCAGCAGATTACGGTTTCTGCGTTCCATCTGCCGAAACTCAGTAAAGAATTGTTCGGATACCTCTAATTCGTGATAGCCGCCTTGCCCGTCCTTAAAGCTGATAAAATACCTTGTGCCGTTTTCCGCCGCTTCCTCCCGAAGCGTATATGTTTTAACTCGGTATGCCATTATGTTTTTCCTCCTGCGAAAAAATAGGGCGAAAGGTTTTTGACCTCTCACCCCATAGCCCGCAGGTGAATGTATTTTTCTTCCCTTACCGCTTAAAGGCTTTCAGCTTTTTCCGCAGGTGTCCCATCCTTGCGTAGACAGCCCCCGTTGTCAGACCGACAATCGGGGCAATCTCCTTTGTGGAATAGCCCTGCATTTTTAGGAGAGCGATTTTCAGAGTGCGCCTGTCTACCGTGACTAATGCGAGGTACAGATTTTCATTTTCAATCTCGTCCAGTAAATCAGCCACCGTCCTAACCTCCGTTTGTTTCTCCCTGTCCGCCATTCCCTCAAGGTATTCCCCGACATCATTCAGATAGCGGTAGAACCGTCTGGCGGCATTAAAATCCGCCCTGTCGTAAATACGGATTTTCTCAATGGTATCCTCGTCAACACCACATTTCCGTAAAATCCTTTCCTCCGCTTCTTTCCAGATACGCCATTTGCGCTCCTCCCGTCCGTGGTTATATGCCATTTCTTTTCCTCCAATCGGGATTTCATAAATCCAAGATTGAGAGGGCAGTAAGAAATCCCCCTCGATTTTCCAAAGGAAAAATCAAAGGGGCTTTGCACTTAAAATCTGCTTTCCATTATTTTTCTGAGCTTTGCCAGAATTTTGAGCTTGTGTCTGTTTACCGTACTCTGGTCAACATTTTCCATCTTTGCAATCTCTTTAGTGGAAACACCGTCAAAGAAGATTGCCCGTATCAACGCCCGCCGTTTCATCGGCAATAAAGTCCAGAGCGTTGCCCTCGCTATCGACAAATCCATCTAATGAAAGCAGGCTGTTCTTCGCATCCAGTTTCTGAAGATAACGCCACCGCTCTTTATCCCGATAGAAGTCCGTGTACTGTTCCCGCACAACCTCAATCAGACAGCCCTGCACGGGGATAAAGAGCTTGTCCGAATATGTATGGTCTGCTTCTCTGCGGCGGCAAAAATCCGTGTAGGACAGCTCCACATAGCCGCCATTCTCTTTGAGATATACCTTTCTCGGTGCGTATTTCACCGTAGACACCTCCAATCTGAATTTTGAAAATCGTTCAAATCCAGATTGAAAGGCGGGGAACGGCAGCCTACGACAGAAACAGCCATACGGCATATTCCTGCAAAAAACGACAAAAGAAAAACCGTAAGGGCTGTCACACCTTTACGGTTTAAGGAGAATTTATTTCTATTATGTAGAGATTTTACTTCTACTTGTAGGGCAGGAAGCCCCCATGTGGCGACAAGGATTTTTTTAACAGGTTATCCGTCCATCCTCGGTAGGGTATATGTAAATACAGATGAAAGCCGCTTGCAGGCAAAAGAAATCCCTCCAAACTTCAAAAGCGAAGTCGGAGGGTAATTCAAGCATAACAAATCAGCCCACCCGCACATCGTTTTTTTATTAGGTGGACTTGTCCTGCCTGTGTAAAAAGGAAAGAGCCGACAAACGGTGATTGTGAACCGCTCCCTGTCAAGTAGACAATTAAAAAAATAAAAATTTTAGCCTGCCAGTCACAAAAAAGGACTGGCAGAG
>NZ_CALPCM010000101.1:0-2518 GCF_943193015.1 Hominisplanchenecus murintestinalis | reverse complement strand
CTTCTTCTGTTATCTGATTTATAGAAACTTATTAAACAAGTAGTCTTGATTGACTACACCATTATTATACTAGGAGGTGGGAGCAATGCCAAGGAAACCGAGAAGGCCGTGTTCCTTTCCCGGATGTCCTAAGCTGACGGACAGGAGATTTTGTGAGGAACACGAAAAGCAGGAGAACCACCGCTATGAACGGTACGGCCGCGATTCGGCTGTACGCCGTAGATATGGGCGTGTCTGGGAGAGAATCCGTGACCGCTACGCCGCAGAGCACCCGTTCTGCGAAGAGTGTTATAAGAAAGGATTGCTGCGGTCAGTGGAGGAAGTACACCATAAGCTGCCGCTGGCAGAGGGCGGCACTCATGATGAGAGCAACCTTGTATCGTTGTGCAAGTCCTGTCATGCAAGGATTCATGCGGAGCGCGGTGACAGATGGAATAAAAAACGCCACGAATAGCCGTGACGTTAATATCTTAGGAGGGTGAGCCATTCGGATTGAAGAGGAATAGTAAGCAACTTCAAAAGAACTAATGTTACAAAAGAAATTATTGTTGCAATATCTGCTACCATTGGCAGTACCTCCTTCAGAAATAGTGGCAAATGTCCCATATGTGTTACCACTATCCCTCCACAGGCTTCTCCGCACGTCCAGACTCACCACTGGGACGGTGATAGTATAGCATTGGGAATTAAAGAAGTCAATCGTTGCCAGGGAGGGGCGGGTGAAATCGCTGTAAGGGATCCGCCGGGGAACGGGCGTGGGGTCACGCGCATAAAAACCGGAAATCAAACGGGGGATTGCCGCCCGGAGATTTCCGCAGAATAAAGGCTTTCAGAGTGCTGCGGTGTTTGATTTCCGTAGCATTTTTTCAAAAATAATCATAGAAATGGGGTGGAAACGGTGGCAAAAGACGGCAGCGGACGCGGCGGTGCAAGGCCGGGGGCGGGGCGCAAGCCCAAGGCGCTCATAGAAAAGATCAGTGAGGGGAAAACGGCGGAGGTGCTGATGGAGCCCGCCGAACTGGAGGGCGTGGATGTGCCGCCCGTGAAGGACTTCCTGAAATCCCCACAGAAGAGCGGACGGGAGCTGGTGGCAGAGGAAGTCTACAACGAAGCATACGCCTGGCTGAAAGCGAGGGGCTGTGAAAAGCTGGTCACTGTTCAGATGGTCGAGCAGTACGCCATGAGCGTTTCACGGTGGATCCAGTGTGAGGAGATCGTGTCTTCCACAGGGTTCCTTGCAAAACATCCGACCACAGGAGCAGCCATCGCCTCCCCCTATGTCACCATGAGCCAGTCCTACATGAAGCAGACAAATTACTGCTGGATGCAGATATACCAGATTGTGAAGGAAAACTGCTCGGTGGAGTTTTCGGGGAATACGCCCCAAGACGATGTAATGGAGCGGCTGCTCCGTGCAAGGAAGGGCATGTAGGGATGTATGAAAACCGACAGGTATACAGAAAGAAATTTTGTTAAGGGAAATTTATGTAAAATGTGAAAAAAGGAGATTGACAAAGCAGGATCCGTCTGCTATACTATAATGATTTAGCGACATAGAGCGCTGGATGGAGGCATGGGCAGGATAGGAGAAAAAGAATGGCATACGAATATGTAAGTGAGAAGGAAGTCAAGCCATACCGCAGTGAATGTTCGCGGATTCTTACAGAACTGCGGGATTATCTGAATGAGGAATATGGCATAATTACCCAGTTTTTCCTTGTAGGAAGTGGGAGCCATGCGCGGAAACTTGTTATGCGGAATGGGAATTCTCCATTTGATCTGGACTATAATCTGATGGTCATAAGGATGCCGGAGGAATACTGGAATGACACTCAACGTCTTAAAAACAGGATCAGGAATTCTTTAAATTTGATATTAAGGAGAAGCAGGAGCCATGTTGTAAGGGGAGGCCAGTTCTCGGATGGGAAGGATTCGACATCTGTTATAACTGCCTTGATGTATACTCCTGGCATTCTGTCACAGGTGGCTTTTAGTTTTGACCTTGCTATAATGGCTAGGGATGAAGATGGGACTTATTACAGGCTGCTCCATGATAAGGGTTCTAACAATTACCTGTGGGGAGAAGCCCCATCCGTCCATCGCATCCGGGAAAAAGCTGATGCCATTAAGTCCAAAAGGCATTGGGGTGAGGTTCGGGAAAGATATAAAGATAAGAAAAACATGTATCTCAAACGTCAGGATAAGAACCATCCATCATTTATAGTCTATGTCGAAACGATAAACGAGATATACAGAAAATATTTTAACGGACCTTTTTGAAACCGTCCTTCGGGGCGGTTTTTAGTACCATATAAGTGTAAGAGATAAAGCATTTCATCAGTGCTTTACCTTCTGCACTTATTTTTTTATGATAAGGGAGTAATTGGTCTGGCGAGGCGCTTTTTGGATTAACCACATCCGTCATAAAAACCGTCAACCACCCCTTATTATAAGCAGTCGTTTAAGCAGGTTGAAACCCGTAAGGTGCTTTCGTGTAACGAACTAAAATGAGTGGTAA
>NZ_CALPCM010000100.1:0-2672 GCF_943193015.1 Hominisplanchenecus murintestinalis | reverse complement strand
TTCTTCTGTTATCTAATTTTAGAAATTTATTAACCAAGTAGTCTTGATTGACTACACCATTATTATACTAGGAGGTGCTGAACATAAATAATATATAGATTGGTTTAGTCTAAAAAAGTGGTTACGTAATTTGCGGTAAAATTATGTCATTCGGATAAAGGATGTGAAATGGAGTGGTACAAATGCAGAAAATAGATTTTGCTACACTCCCTGTTTCGGTAAGCAGTTGGATTGTGCTTCGGGATTGTTTTCAAGAGTGTGGTGATCCTGAAATGTTATATAAAATTATCGATGATTATTATTCTGAACTTCCACTTTATGAGATTTATCGACTTTTTTATAAGTTGGTGGAAACTGCAGACGATGCGGTGTTCCAACATGCGTTAGATTATTTGTTCAGTCAAAATATTACTTAGTGTTCCAATGAGACAGGTCCTAATTTACTGACAGGGACTTGATTTATATGTTATAATAATATGATATGAGGTGAAAACGGATGTTGTATACAGTGGGTGATACTCACGGAAATCAATTTAAATGGGTAGAACAAATCGAACCCGTTCTTTCCCCTGCTGATATTGTACTTGTTTGTGGAGATTTCGGAGTTGGTTTCTGGAACGGACGTTATTGGTCGGAAGAAACATTTTATGATTTTCTTAGCGAACAAGAATATACCGTCCTGTTCATTGATGGTAATCACGAAAACTTTGATAAACTCAACAGCTACCCGGTTGAAATATGGAGCGGTGGCAAAGTACATAAAATCCGTAATAATAATGTGATCCACTTGATGCGTGGCGAAGTTTACTGTATTGAGGGCAACACCATTTTTGTTATGGGTGGCGGTTACTCCATTGACAAGTATCGCCGGACTGAAGGCGTTTCCTGGTGGCCTCAAGAGATGCCATCAGAAGAAGAGTATCACAATGCAATTATGAATCTTGAAAAGGTCGGTAATCGTGTCGATTACATTATTACCCATACTGCCCCATCTGAAACTGTCTATTATCTTTCCACTCTGAGAAGTTTAGGAATCAAGAATGATGTTGTTCAAGAACAGCCGCTGACGAGTTTCCTTGATGAAATCCAAAGGAAGATCACATATAAGCATTGGTACTTTGGTCATTTCCATGTTGATTTGGAAGTGTGGAGAAACCAAACTGCGATACTTAGTTGTGTCCGAGAATTGGAAACAGGAAAAATTGTCCGACAGTGGGACTCGTATGAAGGATAAAAGAGGTGGCAAATGAGCCAGATATTTGAGATGAAACTTCGACCGAATCCGTTCAACCGGATTTGTAGCGGAGATAAGACAATTGAATATCGTCTGCACGACGAGAAAAGATCACTCATAAGCAAAGGGGATTATATTCGGTTCACAGAGATGGCAGCCAGAGAGCGAACGATCCTGGTAGAAGTCGTTGATATATTTACTGCACCAAGCTTTGTTGCTTTGGAACAAAGGCTCATAGAAGTTGGTCTCCTCTCCAGAGGAGCATTCTCGCCAACCGGGATGCGTGAGTATTATTCGGCTGAGGATGAAGGGAAATATGGTGTTATGGGTATTGTTATCAGGGTTGTCTCTCCGATTTTTACGGAGATGTAAACGGTTGATATGTTTCCGTGTACTGCGGGGGTAGATTTGTTCCCGTGTTCTGTCGACATTCACGGCATTGTCTCGACCCATGTAGAGACTATTGTGTTGATACAAAAGAAAACCTCGTAGAAATCCTTTATTTTAGGCACTTTGCGAAGCATTTCACGTTTACTTCGGAGGGTGAAAAAATCCGAAATAAGCACCTCAAAAACTACTTTGACGTTTCGGTGGTAGTTGATATCGGGTGTGGGAACACAAACGGAAAATAAAGGGTTTGGGCAATCAACGTGTCTATGTAGTGTACACCCTGCTGATAAAATATAGGCAACAGGCTCTTAGAAATTGAATGGGATAAGCGTATCATTAGGGATAGTGGTACGCTTATTTTTTCGCTCATTTGCATCTTTGAATATACTGGTATCTGTCTATATAATAAAAGCAAAAAGGACGGTGAAATTTATGAGAGAAAAGAAAAATCACTTATATGTTGATAGTGAGGAGCGGAGCATTTTGTTACATAGCCTTGTAGAGCTGAAAAATCAACTCATACAGCAGGGCAGATATACAGACTGCGTTGACGAAATTATTTTTAAGGTTATCCATGCACCTATAAAAAAATTAAGGGTAGAACTGGCAGGGGGAAGTGATGTGCGATAAGGAATTTAAAGAACTGGTGAAGATAGCAGTCGAGAAACTAAAAGACGAATCTGTATTGAAACTGTTACAGGCTGACGCAAGTTATCAAAAGGACAGTAATAATGAGGGAAGTGCAGAGGATGCCTTTAATCAGCTTTATTTGACAGAGAAACAAAGGGAAGTTTGTCAGCATCTTATAGATTGCAGGGATAAGCAGGATTTTGAATACGGCACTCATGCGTATATCGCAGGGCTGATAGATGCGTTTCATATTATGGCGGTATTGTTCCCAGAAAAATGGGATACAGAGAGAATAAGGGAAGCCATATCATGTAAGAGCAGATAAGGCAGAGAATAAAACAGAATAGATTTTTACATAGCCGATTGGTGTAGTTTAGCAAATAAAACAGCCAGTCGGCTTTTTTTATTGCCATGAATC
>NZ_CALPCM010000099.1:0-2774 GCF_943193015.1 Hominisplanchenecus murintestinalis | reverse complement strand
GTAAGCGCTTAATTTTCAGCCGTTGCTAAAGTAAAAATGCCCCAGTTATTTTCGGCAACTGAAGCACATTGATAATTCACATATATTTTAATCATTCCTGATTTTTCTGACACTCGATCCGGCGCTGAATTTCCGCTTTTACATTTTCATTCCAAGGAGCGAGCTGTTCCAGTTCTTCATCCGTCATCTGATCGTTCGGCTGATGCTCGAACAGGAAGGTAAGATAGTGGTAAACATTTACTTTGTTTGCCTTGGCCATTTCTGCCATTGTGTAGGCCATGGCGCTTGCCTGGGCTCCGGCCGGCGTATCACAGAACAGCCACCCTTTTCTCCCGACTACAAATGGACGGATAGAATTCTCACTCAAATTGTTCGAAAAACTGCATCGTCCATCTTCCAGATAGGTCATAAGATGTTCTTTTCGATTCCGGATATAAGTCACTGCTTTGTCCAGACGTGAGCTGCGGACCGGGGTCTGCTTTTCAAGCCACGACAAAAAGCCTTCAATGATTGGCTTTTCATGGGTGAGCCGGGCTTCCTTGATGGCATCGAACGTTTTATGTTTTTGACGGATCTTGTCCTCTTTCTCAAAAAGCCGGTTGATATACATGACTCCCTGCACCGAGGGCTGTGTATAATCCAGTTGTTTTCCTTTCGGGATCGCATCGATCAGATATCTGCGGATATGTGCCCAACAGGCGAGCCGTTTTGCGGCAGATACTTTATTGTAACCGCTGTATCCGTCACACATCAGATATCCCTGAAACCCATTGAGGAAATCTGCTGCCGTATCACCTGCACGTGTTTCGGAATACTTGTAGATGACGATCGGATGATCTCCGTCTTCGCCGCTGCGAAACAGCCACATATATGACTTTGTCTGCGCGCGGCGTTCCGGCTCATGCAATACCTGGACAGGAGTTTCATCTGCCATTGCAAAGTTTCTCGCCAGCAGTTTCCGGTGAAAATACTCGTACATCGGAGCAAAGAACGCCTCTGTATTTTTGATCACCCAGTTTGCCAGCGTTGCACGACTGATTTTTGCGCCTAAGCGCCCAAGATCCTGTTCGATCCGGTATAAAGGCATCCCGTTACAGTACTTCTGGTAAACAACCCATGCCACCGTGGAGGCAGAAGCCATTCCGTACATCATATGGGCTTTTCCGTCCTTGCCTTTGATGATCGCAGGAGTGATTCCGTGCTCCTTACAGTTTTTGCATCCATAGTTTACACTGTAGTATTCAATAACAATCGCTTTTGCCGGAATGATCTTTAATTCGCGGCGTACAAACTCTGTGCCGATCTGATCCATTTGTTTTCCGCACTTACTACAGATACGTTCTTCCTCGGATGGTTCGAGAAAGACCTTTTTTACGGGAATGCCTTTAAAACGTTCCTCATTTGAAGAACGTCTCTTCTTTACTTTGTTTTCCGGTAATTCTGATTCGGGTGGTTTCGTGGCGGCACGCACATCAGACGCTTCGACAGCTGGATCCATCTCAGATTCAGCTTCATTAAAGAGGTTCATCTGTCCGGGAATGTCGCAGGCACCTTTTTCACTGGAAGAGCCAAACAACTTCTTCGTAAGATAATCCACCTGCTCCTTGAAGTTGTCGCGCTCCCGCTGGAGCACAGCTTTCTCTTTTTGGGTCTCTTCAAGTGCATTTCGGAGAAGCTTGTTGGTTTCCCGGAGTTCACTAAGAAGATCTTTTAATTCCCGCATCTGGATGTCTTTTGCGTTCTGGGCCACTGTTTTTTCACCTCTTTTCTGGTATCTATTTTACCAGAAAATCAGACTGATTTACAGGAATACAGAGCCTGAAAAGTGCCGAAAATAAAGGAAAAACGGCATTTTTACTGTGCACTTTTCAGCGCTGCCCAGAGGTTGCTTTTATTGCCTTTGGCTGATCAATGTCGATGCCGGACATGAGCCAGTCAAACTCCCTCCAGGACAGATTCCTGACTTCGGATCTGTCCCTTGGCCACCGGTAACGCCCCTGTACAGTCAGCTTCTTATAGATCAATACCATGCCATCCGGTTCTTTAAGGAGCGCTTTGATCCTGTCGCATTTCCGTCCACAGAACAGATAGAGCGCGTTCAGGTTCTCATTGGCAGGGAACTGTTCCTGGACCAGAGCGCATAAACCATCGATAGATTTTCTCATGTCAGTATACCCGGTCACGATATAGATAGCATCGACACCGGAGATATCCGCTAACATTGATCTGCACGCAGCATCCGGATGATCTGCTGCAGAAGGAACGGATCTGCCGAATTGCTGACTTTAAGGGAAACATTATCCATCATAAGCTCAATCGTATGTGAATTGTCAAGGTGCGGCGCAGGACACATCTGCTTTGCAGGTGGAACTGCTTCCGGATAAGGATCCGGACATATATCAATCTGGACTGCCTCCTGCTTGCTGGAAGAAGTAAGATCCAGTGCATATGCTCTTCTATTAGAAGAAAGAGGAATGTCGCATGCGCTTTTTCTAAGGCGTTTTACCGCGTTGTAGAAAGAGCTGACTAAAATGCCATGCTGTTCGCACCAGGCACGGTCGCTCAGACCGCTGTTCCGACATTCCTGGATCAATTGAAACCACTCATCCTGTGAGCGGCGGTTTGCTCTGGGCTGGGTCATAGAGTGCCTCCATAATGTAGTAAATTTCTAACAGTAGGGTTATTGTTGAAAGAGCAAGTAGCAAAAATCTACTCTCTACTATTATGGGGCAACAAATGGGGCTATTCAAGCCGCCCAACATTTAGGCGCTTAC
>NZ_CALPCM010000098.1:0-2914 GCF_943193015.1 Hominisplanchenecus murintestinalis | reverse complement strand
TTGCTATTCCGTCATGGAAAAGTCCGTTCACAGAACATGGAAAAGCTAAAGTGCAGCTTTCCCACATTCTGCAAACAAACTTTCCCACAACTCCATAAGATAGCAAGTTATGCACATTACGCACAGTGCCGACTGCTACGGAATCACACTCATTCTCCATCTTTTCATAAAAAGGGTATTGACAATGACATCAAAAGTGCATATACTGTACTTATCGAACCAGTACGCATATTACAAGCAATACGCATAGAGAGGAGTGAATAAATGGAAATAATCATAAGCAACAGCAGTGATAAACCTATTTATGAGCAAATATGTATGCAGGTCAAAAATCTGATTATGAACGGAACTTTATCTGCTGGTGAAGCGTTACCGTCCATGAGGGTACTAGCAAAAGACTTGCATATCAGCGTTATTACTGTCCAAAGGGCTTATGAAGATTTGACCCGTGACGGATTCATAGAAACTGTATCTGGAAAAGGGAGCTTTGTTGCAGCCCAAAACAAGGAGTTTATCCAAGAAGAACAGTTGCGTGTAGCAGAGGAATTGTTACAAAAGGTTGCGGAAATCGGCAGAGCACATGGAATCAGTTATGAACAAATGACAAATATTCTAAAGTTGTTTTACGAAGAATAAACAGGAGGCGAGGACATGGAAAAAAACAACATTTTAGTACAGGATTTATGCAAACAGTTTGACGAATTTTTGTTAGACCATGTTTCATTTCAAGTTCCGAAAGGCAGGATTGTCGGCTTTATTGGCGAAAACGGGGCTGGTAAGAGTACGACCATTAACCTAATACTTGATGAATTAAAAAAGGATAATGGGCAAATACAGATTTTTGGCAGGGAACATACAAGTTCTTCTGTCAAGGAAGATATAGGCGTTGTCTTTGACGAGTGCAATTTCCATGATGTATTTAATGTGTCAGATATTGAAAAAATACTGTCCGGCGTATATAAATCATGGGATAGCAGCCTTTACAGACAGTACCTAAAAAAATTCAAAATCCCCGAAAAAAAACAAATAGGCTCTTTTTCAAAGGGCATGAAGATGAAGTTATCCATTATCTGCGCTATGGCGCATAAACCGAAGTTGTTGATTTTAGATGAAGCGACTACGGGGCTTGACCCGGTTGTGCGTGATGAAATGTTAGACTTATTTTTAGAATTTATACAGGACGAGGAATGTTCTATTTTCTTTTCCTCTCACATCACGTCGGACATACAAAAGATTGCAGATTATGTAATCTTGATTCATCAAGGCAAAATTATTTTTGAGGAACAAAAAGACGACCTTGTTTATCATTTTGGGATAGTGAAGTGCGGGAGGGAAAAGTTTGCTTCCATTTCCCCGGATGATTATATTATCCACAGGGTTACAAATGTCAGTGTAGAGTGTCTTGTCCGTGACAAAGAAGCGATAAGGCGCAAATACAAAGATATTGTAATCGATAATGCAACACTGGAAGATATTATGCTTTTCTACATCAAAGGAGGTGCAGCATGAAAGGTTTGATTTACAAAGATATTACAATCTTCTTTAAGAGTATTGACAAAAAGCTGATTCTGATAGCGGTTGGCGCAATTATATTACTCATGGTCAATACCGGCGTTTATGCGGGTCTGTTTGCATCTGTAATGCTTGCCATGACAATAGGTATGCAGAATATAATGAGTTTTGCGAGCGATGAAAAGGCAAGTTGGAAAAAATATCAGTTGGCAATGCCTGTAAATGCGGTTTCAGTAGTAACAAGCAAATATATTTCTGTTATCTGCACATTGGCAGTCAGCATTGTGGGAAGCATTATATTTAATCTTTTACCCAGTATTGCTTTTCAGAGTTTCAATGTTACTGTTTGGGGAGTGTCTGCTGCTGTATCTCTAATTGTTCCGTTATTATGGACTGGAATCTGTCTGCCATTAACCTATTGGTTTGGTTTTCGCTCTGCGCAGACAATGGGGCTTATTGTAGTAATTCCCATGTTCTATTTTATCAAATATTTTGAAGATGGGGCTGGATTTTCTGCTATGACTAATTCTATATTTTCTTATATTGTTATTGCAGGAGTTGCAGTAGTAATCCTATTTATAATTTCAATGATAATAAGTGCGATAGGGTACAGTAGAAAGAAATAATATGGCTATTGGACTATATAGTAATCTCAAGAAATTATAAAAGAGGTGATGTTGTGATTAAGGTAGACAACACAAAGAGATACAACCAACTTGCGATTGAATTATTGAAAAGAATATTTAATGGGTATTATAAGTTGGGTGCCAGACTTCCTTCAACACGGGAATTAGCAAAACAAGCCAGTGTGAATCCTAATACAATGCAAAGAGCTTTACAAGTATTGCAAGATGAAAAAATACTCATAAAACAATCCACAACAGGAAGATATGTCACAATAGACATTCAATATCTTATCAAGATACGGAATGACATACTGGAACAAATAAACCACATTTATCAGGATGAAATCAGTTCATATGGAAACAACTTGAAAAATTTGGATATAAACAGTTCCGATATGTAGCAGCACTTAAAATTCATTTTGTGCTTTTGATTCGCTTGTGGTTAATTAAGGAGCAACAGCCTAAAGTACTGCCAGCTTCTGAATTATAATAAATGTAACTGTAAATCACGCACCGCCCTATGTGGGAGAAAGGGGGAATCATTTATGCCTTGCACAGAAGCATACAGAGAACACATCATGTATACTTTCAACGGCTATTGCAAGACCGTCATACGCTTTGCGGCTATCAACGCATGGCGTGACAGGAGCAGACGGCGGCAAAAAGAAATATCCCTTGAATACCTCACAGAAGAAAAGTTGTAAGCGATACAAAACACACCGTAATGAAAAGAAGTGCATGTTGTGATATACTCTATCAAAACATACACTTCTTAT
>NZ_CALPCM010000097.1:0-3052 GCF_943193015.1 Hominisplanchenecus murintestinalis | reverse complement strand
GGTAAGCATAGAGACTGTCGGCTCCGTGACTATCTGGGGTAAAAGACAGACTCCCCGACAAACCGCAATTTACAAACAGAAACACTCTATTTTTTCACATTTAAATAACATTTTACCTATGGAATAACCACTCTTAATTTGCTATACTGTATCATATGTGGAAATTACAATTCATGACACTGTACACGAAATCCGGCTTCTGTCCGGAACTCTTTATAGAATACATAAATATGGAGGCTGAAAACATGAAATTTGACAAGGAAAGCGCTGAAAAAAAGCGAAAAATCCATACATCGGAAAAAGTCGGGAAGCGTGCAGGCTTTATTTTTCTAAAAGCATTCTTACTTGGTCTTGCAGGACTAGCTGTTATTGTAGGCGCTGCCGGATTTGGTATTATGAAAGGCCTAATCAACAGCGCCCCTGATATTTCAAACTTATCCGTGGCTCCCTCTGAGGCTGCCACTTACATTTATGATATGGACGGAAAGCCGGTACAAAAACTTACCGCCCCTACCTCCAACCGCACACTGGTGAAACTTGAGCAGATCCCTATAGATTTGCAGCATGCTGTAGTATCCGTGGAGGATGAACGTTTCTATGAGCACAGCGGGATTGATATCCAGGGAATCGTCCGTGCTTTTGTTGTAGGTGTTTCGCATGGAAAGTTTACGGAAGGCGCCAGCACCATCACACAGCAGCTCCTGAAAAATAATGTATTTACCGATTGGACCCGTGAAACTTCCCTAATCCAGAAATTCAAACGCAAATTTCAAGAACAGTATTTGGCGCTCCAGCTTGAAAAGAAAATGTCCAAAGAACAGATTTTGGAAGATTATCTGAACACGATCAACCTTGGTGCAGGCACTTATGGAGTACAGGCTGCCGCGCATCGGTATTTTAATAAAGACGTCTCCAAACTTACTCTATCAGAAGCTACAGTAATCGCGGGAATCACACAGAACCCCACGCAATACAATCCTATTATCTACCCGGAGGAAAACGCCAAGCGCCGGGAAAAAGTCTTAAATCATATGCTGGAACAGGGCTACATCAATCAGGCTCAGTACGATGCCGCTCTCAAGGATGATGTATATTCCCGCATCCAAAAAACCGATTCCGAGACAGCTGAAGTCTCTGTCTACAGCTACTATATAGATGCCATTGTGGAACAGGTGATGGAGGATCTGCAGAAACAAAAGGGCTACACCGAACAGCAGGCATACAAAATGCTGTACAGCAGCGGACTGCGGATTTTTTCTGCACAGGATGAATCTATCCAGCAAATCTGCGACGAAGAATTTTCCAATCCTGACAATTTCCCTGCCGGTACTGAGGTAGGGGTGGATTATGCGCTGAGCGTCAGCGGAACAGACAAACAAGTACGGAATTATAATACAGAGACTCTCGCTGAATATATACAGGAAAAAAATCCTGATTTCAACAAAATGTTTGCCACCGAGGAAGAAGCACGGGCAGCTATCGCTGAATATCGGGCATTCGTCCTACAGCCCGGAGACGAAGTTATCGGAGAACACACTTACATTATTCCCCAGCCACAGGCTTCCTGTGTCATTATTGACCAGACCACGGGATATGTAAAAGCTATTGTTGGCGGCCGCGGCAAAAAGGAAGCCAGCCTGACTCTGAACCGTGCCACTACCAGCAGACGGCAGCCCGGCTCCACATTCAAAGTCATTGCCGCCTACGCTCCCGCCCTGGACTCCGCCGGAAAAACCCTCGCCACCGTTTATGACAATGCACCTTATGCCTATACAAACGGCATACCCGTCAATAACTGGGACAGCCACAATACCTATACCGGCCTTACCACTATCCGCCAGGCGATTACGAATTCTATCAATGTTGTAACTGTGAAATGCCTCACGGATATTACTCCCCGCCTGGGCTTCCGGTATTCTGAGCGTTTCGGCATCTCCACTTTGTACAACGACACTGCCCTTGACGTGCGCCAGCCTCTGGCTTTGGGAGGTGTTACAGACGGTGTTGTAAACTTGGAGCTGACCGAAGCCTATGCTACCATTGCAAACAGCGGAAAATACAATGAACCGAAATTTTATACCCGTATTGAAGACCAAAATGGAAACGTAATTATTGACAATACCCCTGTAAATACCTCCATCCTGAAACCTCAAACTGCCTTTCTCCTGACGAGCGCCATGCAGGACGTGGTAAACTATGGTACTGCTACAGGAATCAACCTCGGCGAAATGCCTGTAGCCGGAAAAACAGGAACTACCTCAGATTACCGTGATATCTGGTTTGCCGGATACACGCCTTACTACACCTGTTCCGTCTGGGGCGGCTACGATAACCATGATATGCTTCCCGGTTCCGACAGCTACCACAACTATCACAAAACTTTATGGAATTCTATTATGACAAGAATTCACGCCGAGCTTCCTGCAAAGGACTTCAAAAAGCCCAAAAATATTGAAACTGCATCCGTGTGTAAAAAATCCGGTAAACTGGCTGTAAAAGGACTGTGCGATACAGATCCCAGAGGGTCACAAATTTACACTGAATACTTTGCGGCGGGTACTGTTCCAACAGCAAAATGCGATGTCCATGTATCCATGCAAATATGTGCAGAAACGCGCCTGCTGCCTACTTCAAGCTGCCGTACTACTACAGTCGCATTTATTAAACGTCCGAAAGGCAGCGAGGGTTCTACCGATGACTCCGCATACACCGGTCCTTCCCAGACCTGTCCGGGGCATACCATTATTGATAAGATTAAAGGCCTGATAGATGGAAAAGCCGACACGAACATCCCTGATGTAAGCACTCATGAAGGACAGCAGGGCTCCTCCAAGAAACGTCGGGCAGAAGAAGATGGGGACGACATTCCCACTGTCGGAATTGACTAAACTGCAATCGTTTAGCTTTCAAATTACGGTTTGTCTGTCGCTTACCCCAGACACCGGGGCACCTGCCATATATCCCACACGGACGGGGACAACGCGCCGGTGAACTAACGCTTAACTACGACTAATACGCTCAGGAGAGCCTTCGCGCATAAGTCTCCGTAAAG
>NZ_CALPCM010000096.1:0-3134 GCF_943193015.1 Hominisplanchenecus murintestinalis | reverse complement strand
TGGTCAAGCCTTCGACCTATTAGTAGCAGTCAGCTCCATGCATTGCTGCACTTCCACCCCTGCCCTATCAACCTCGTCGTCTTCAAGGGGTCTTACCGCTTCTGCGGGGGATATCTCATCTTGGGGGGGGCTTCACGCTTAGATGCCTTCAGCGTTTATCCCTTCCCGACTTGGCTACCCGGCCATGCCCCTGGCGGGACAACCGGTGCACCAGTGGTCAGTCCAACCCGGTCCTCTCGTACTAAGGTCAGCTCCCCTCAAATATCCTGCGCCCGCGCCGGATAGGGACCGAACTGTCTCACGACGTTCTGAACCCAGCTCGCGTACCGCTTTAATGGGCGAACAGCCCAACCCTTGGGACCTACTACAGCCCCAGGATGCGATGAGCCGACATCGAGGTGCCAAACCACTCCGTCGATGTGAACTCTTGGGAGTGATAAGCCTGTTATCCCCAGGGTAGCTTTTATCCGTTGAGCGATGGCAATCCCACTTTATGCCACCGGATCACTAAGTCCTACTTTCGTACCTGCCCCACCCGTCGGTGTCGCAGTCAAGCTCCCTTCTGCCTTTGCGCTCTCCGAATGGTTTCCAACCATTCTGAGGGAACCTTTGAGCGCCTCCGATACCCTTTCGGAGGCGACCGCCCCAGTCAAACTCCCCGCCTGGCATTGTCCCCCCGCCGGATCACGGCGGCAGGTTAGAAACCCAATACTGCAGGGGTGGTATCCCAACATCGGCTCCGGGGCTACTGGCGTAACCCTTTCCATGCCTCCCACCTATCCTGTACATGCAATACCGGATCCCAGTGCCAAACTGGAGTAAAGCTCCATGGGGTCTTTCCGTCCTGGCGCGGGTAACCAGCATCTTCACTGGTACTTCAATTTCACCGGATGCATTGCCGAGACAGTGCCCAAATCATTACGCCTTTCGTGCGGGTCGGAACTTACCCGACAAGGAATTTCGCTACCTTAGGACCGTTATAGTTACGGCCGCCGTTTACTGGGGCTTAAGATCAGGGCTTCGCTTGCGCTAACCCCTCCCCTTAACCTTCCAGCACCGGGCAGGCGTCAGCCCATATACCTCACCTTGCGGTTTTGCATAGACCTGTGTTTTTGCTAAACAGTTGCTTGGGCCAATTCTCTGCGGCCCCATCTCTGGGGCACCCCTTCTCCCGAAGTTACGGGGTCATTTTGCCGAGTTCCTTGGCAATGCTTCTTCCGTCGGCCTTAGGATTCTCTCCTCATCCACCTGTGTCGGTTTACGGTACGGGTGCTCTATGAACAATAGCGGCTTTTCTTGACGCATGGCTCGCATACTTCCCTACTCTCTTTCGGTCCGCATCACGTCTTCGGATTGCCCTGCGGTTTTTCCGGCAGGACTCCTACCCCGCTTGCCCGGGTCTTTCCATTCCCCGGCTATGCTCTCCACACGTGTCCCCACAGTTCTGTCATACAGCAGTACAGGAATTTCAACCTGTTGTCCATCGGCTACGCCTTTCGGCCTCGCCTTAGGCCCCGACTTACCCAGGGCAGATCAGCTTTACCCTGGAAACCTTGGATATTCGGCCGGAAGGATTCCCACCTTCCTCTCGCTACTCATTCCGGCATTCTCTCTTCCTGCATGTCCACTGCCCCTTACGGTACAGCTTCTTCCCTGCAGGAATGCTCCCCTACCGATGCACTCACGTGCATCCCTCAGCTTCGGCGGCATGTTTCAGCCCCGGACATTTTCGGCGCAGGACCTCTCGACTAGTGAGCTATTACGCACTCTTTGAATGTATGGCTGCTTCTGAGCCAACATCCTAGCTGTCTTCGAAATCCCACATCCTTTTCCACTTAACACACACTTTGGGGCCTTAGCTGGAGGTCTGGGCTCTTTCCCTTTTGACTGCCCAACTTATCTCGTGCAGTCTGACTCCCGCAGAGCAGTTCCACGGCATTCGGAGTTTGATAACCTTCGGTAAGCTTTGACGCCCCCTAGGGTATTCAGTGCTCTACCTCCGTGAACCTCCTGCGGGGCTAGCCCTAAAGCTATTTCGAGGAGAACCAGCTATCTCCGGGTTCGATTGGAATTTCTCCCCTATCCACACCTCATCCCCACCCTTTTCAACGGATGTGGGTTCGGCCCTCCATTGCCTTTTACGGCAGCTTCAGCCTGGACATGGATAGATCACCCGGTTTCGGGCCTGCACTGGCTGACTAAAACGCCCTATTCAGACTTGGTTTCCCTCCGGCTCCGTGCCTTTGGCACTTAACCTTGCCAGCCGGCGCAGCTCGCCGGACCGTTCTACAAAAAGTACGCGGTCGCGCATATGCAGCGCTCCCACAGCTTGTAAACACAGGGTTTCAGGTTCTCTTTCACTCCCCTCCCGGGGTTCTTTTCACCTTTCCTTCACAGTACTATGCGCTATCGGTCACTGGGCAGTATTTAGCCTTGGGGGGTGGTCCCCCCGACTTCCCACAAGGTTTCACGTGTCTCGTGGTACTCTGGATCCCGCTTGGCCATTCCGGTTTTCACGTACGGGGCTTTCACCCTCTCCGGCCGGCTTTCCCAAAACCGTTCCGTTAACCTTCCTGGATCCTCTCTGCGGTCCTTAACCCCGGCATGCACGCATGCCGGTTTGGGCTCTTCCGCGTTCGCTCGCCGCTACTTACGGAATCGATGTTTCTTTCTCTTCCTCCGGGTACTTAGATGTTTCAGTTCCCCGGGTTCCCCTCCATACGTTATGGATTGGCGTATGGATGCCTGAGGGTTTCTCAGGCGGGTTTCCCCATTCAGATATCTCCGGATCGATGGGTATTTGCCCCTCCCCGAAGCTTTTCGCAGCTTATCACGTCTTTCATCGGCTCCCAGTGCCAAGGCATCCACCCTGCGCTCTTCTTCGCTTAACCATCTTCCGCATGCATAGCGTTGCATGCGCCTGGTTTCTGGTCAATTTCCGCGGGTAATGAGCCAGTCGAATATTCATATTCAGTTGGCGAATACCGCGGGAGCAAAACAGCACGCTGTTTTGACTCTTGAGTTTTCTTCTCTGGTCTTTACCATATACTTCTTTCTATGATAACTACCTCGGATGTCTTTTCACTAATTTTTATTAGATAGAATATTTGTTTCCTATATGTGGTTTTCAAGGT
>NZ_CALPCM010000095.1:0-3173 GCF_943193015.1 Hominisplanchenecus murintestinalis | reverse complement strand
TATGAAGTGATGAGATGTCTGAAAACCCATAAAGAGCCAGCAGACGCAGCAGTGTATAGATTTATTTTGAAGAAAGAAAGAGAAGGAAAGTCAAAACGTGCAGCAAAAATAGCGGGATTAAATAAATTCCTTAGGATTTATTATGCATGTGTGATGGAAGTATACCAGAAGTAAAAAGAACTAAAACAGCGGATACGGCAGAACGGATTTTCCACCGGTCTAATTGTCGTGGGAAAAATTCATACGAAAAATATATTTAAAAACCTGCTAAAAAGTCTTGACTTTTGTTAGCAGGTTTTTATGTTCTTTTTTCGGGCAGTTATCTATCTGCTCATGCAACGCAGATTTGATTTATACATAGCATGTCAGGGAAAGGCAGGAAGCCAGTTAAAAAAATCCTTGCTTATGCAGCGAGACTTCTCACCATGAGGGTAGAAGTACAATCTCCATATAACAGAATTATCATTTCCTATAACCGTGAAGGTCACAGTGCCTTTGCGGTTTTTCTTTTGTCGTTTTTTATCGGAATATACAGCAGGGTTGTTTCTGATATGCGGTGTCGTTCTCCGCCTCTCCATCTGGATTTTTACAGTTCAAACTATCTTACACGGACTTCTGCCGCCGCAGGCAAGCCGACTAGACCTATATGGACAAGCTTTTTATTCCTGTTCAAGGCTGTTTGCTTGAAGTCGTGCGAGAGCAATACACGGATTTCTATCGGGATAAAGAGCGGTGGCGTTATCTTCAGAAACTGGATACAAAGAACAGCCTGCTTTCTTTGGATGGGTTTGTTGATGATGCGGGCAATGCTCTGGATTTCATAGCTGATGAAGCGGTAGACATTGCAGAAACTGTTGTCAATGTGGCGATGGTAGACAGGCTGAAAGATACCCTGCCCTTATTGTCAGATAGCGAGCAGGCATTGATAAAGGCAATTTTCTTTGACGGGTTTTCCGAACGGAAACGCCCCAGACGGCGGCAAATTCGTTGATAAAAACAAGACAGCAGGGAAAACGGACAATCAAGACGACCGTCAGAAATGCGGAAAAAACCATGAAGACCGCAGACAAAGGCACGGTCAAGGCGACGGAAAAAGGCGTGAAAACTGCAAAGGCGACATCCAAGACAGCGATTAAGACCACCGAGCAGACCGCAAAGGCGGCGCAGAAAACGGCAAAAGTGTCCGCCAAAGCCGCCCAGAAAGCGGCACAGACGGCGAAAGCCACCGCAAAGGCGACAGCACATCCTATACCCCTGTCAGTGCGGAGGTGGAAGCCTACACGCCGCTGATACAGAAGTATGCGAAGCAGTACGGAATCCCCGAATATGTGGAGCTTATCAAGGCGGTGATGATGCAGGAATCTGGCGGCAAAGGCAGCGACCCGATACAGGCGGCGGAGGGGAGCTTCAACAAGAGATACTCCCATGAGCCAAACGGCATCAAAGCCCCCGAATATTACATCGAGTGCGGCGTACAGGAACTGAAAGCTGCCCTCATTTCAGCCGAGGTGGAGAATCCGATTGACATGGAGCGCATCAAGCTCGCTTTGCAGGGCTACAACTTCGGCAACAGGTATATCTCATGGGCAAAGACCAACTACGGCGGCTATTCCTATGCAAATGCAGTGGAGTTTTCCGCAATGCAGGTGAAGCGGCTCGGTTGGGAGAAATACGGCGACACGCAGTACCCCGCCCATGTGTTACGCTATTACCCATACGGGCGTTTACAAGTGGCGGCAATCAAGCCATTGTAGAGGTTGCTTTGACGCAGCTTGGTAACAAGGGCGGTCAGCCTTATTGAAGCTGGTACGGCTTTGAGGGACGTGTGGAGTGGTGTGCCTGCTTCGCATCGTGGTGTGCCGACCAGTACGGGTATCTGGAGAGCAGCATCACCCCGAAATTCTCTCTCTGTTCGGACGGAGTGAACTGGTTCAAGGGCAAAGGGCAATGGCAGGATAAGGACTATGAGCCGCAGGCAGGCGACCTTATTTTCTTTGACTGGGGGAGCGACGGCTCAATCGACCATGTGGGAATCGTGGAGAAATGCGAGAATGGGACGGTCTATACCGTGGAGGGCAACTCTGGCTCTTTTGCTTTACATATAAACATTTTTAGCATATACAGCTACTTAATGTTGGTTTATGCACACATATAATTTTCTATTTTCACAGCAATAATTTTAAAGTTTGCATTTATAATAATCGGCAGTTGATTACTAAAGCAATCCTCTAAAATACTGGTAATTTTGGAAATAAAAAAATTATTCTGTTTGTTTGGGAATATATTCGTTTGGTGATAGGTTTCTTAAAATAATTTAAAACAAATGTGTATCACTCCAACTTTTCATATCTTTTAAAATTGGAATAAAACTTTTTCCCAATTCAGTCAAAGAATATTCTACTTTTGGTGGGACTTCTGGATATATGTATCTGGAAATAAAACCATCCTGCTCTAGTTCACGGAGTTGCTTTGTTAAAGTTGATTGCGTAATGTCACCTAACCGTCTTCTTAATTCTCCAAATCTTTGTACTTCATATTCAGCGATATACCACAATATTGTTATTTTCCATTTTCCACTTAAAATATTTTGAATCCTAACCATAGCAACACATTGGGGTAATGGTGCTTTCATATTGCTCATAAAATCCCTCCGTTTTTTAGTTGCATTATACTACGCTGTCCCATTTCTTTCAAGGTACTAGTATTTTTGATACCGGTATCTTTTTTTGCACTATAAACAAAAAAAGACAGTACTTTTCTTTTTATAAATGATTGCTATAATGTGATGCAAGAAAGGTGGTGAGAGAGATAAATACATCAATAAATATAGCGGGGGTATCTTTTAAGAATCCAATTATGCCTGCTTCTGGAACATTTGGCTCAGGACAAGAATATAGCGAATTTATTGATTTGAACCAATTAGGTGCTGTTGTTACAAAAGGTGTTTCTTACTATCCGTGGGAGGGAAATCCACCGCCCAGAATCATGGAAACAGCTAGTGGAATGATAAATGCTGTTGGTCTACAAAACCCAGGAATTGATGTTTTCTTAGAGAGGGATATTCCATTCCTACAAAAATTTAATACAAAGGTAATTGTTAATGTTTGTGGTAATACAGTAAATGATTATATAAAAGTTGTGGAACGCTTATCTGAACAGGCAATAGATATGTT
>NZ_CALPCM010000094.1:0-3202 GCF_943193015.1 Hominisplanchenecus murintestinalis | reverse complement strand
ATACCTGAAACACATATCTATCTAACATATGTTCGGTAAACATATGTTTTTCTTTGTGTGTCAATAGGTCGGAATTTACCAGAAAGTAAAAAAGAAGCAAACAAAGGATTTCTTCTCCTCTATTTGCTTCTAATTATACAATTTACCACAATGTTCTGCACCTTTTAGAACATTTCTTAAACTTCTTTCTTTTTTGTGCCGGTTTGCAATTTTTGTATTTTTCTCAGACGTCCGTCAGGGCCATAATAGTATTTGCGTTTTCCGATGCGTACCCATTTTTTTACAACCATGCGCCCCTGCCTGTCTACATAATATTTTCCAATCTGTGAATTACGAGCCATAAGCCCGCTGGAATAGAAATAATACCAGTAACCTTTGATACATTGCCAAGCCTGGGTAACGTAACTTCCGTCAGAATTTCTGTATTTTTTCCCTTGTTTTGTATTAACAAACTTTTCTTTTAATCGTTTCCTATAACCGGGAATTACACGACCATCAGAGCCAACATAGCATTTCTTAATCCATCGGTTTTTGGCCATCCTGCCATCAGTCAGGAAATAATATTGATTCATCCACCGATTCTTTATCATAGAGCCATCGGCGTTAAAAAAGTAGTAATTCTTCCCGAGTCTCAGCCATCCTGTGTGGGCAAAACCGTTTGCATCAAAATAGTATGTATACCCTTTATAAGTAATAAATTGAGATGTAATAGCGGTGCCTGTTTGAGCATCAACACAAGACATTTTTGTGTCATGGCGTATCAGCTGATAATCCGCAGCTTCTGCTTTCACTGAAAGCAAAAGGATAAGTAATAAGGAGACAAAAATCGCCAATCTACGTATCTTTGTTGTAAACATGAAAACTCCCCCCCCTCTTTAAACATGAAACAATAACTATACGTAAAGCTTAACAAAATAAGTTTTTATGCAGTCTTGTTTACTGATTTTCACAATGGAAAAATTGAAAAATCACAGTGTATTGCTTATCCATATACGAAACTATATTATTAAATTTATTATGTCATAGTTTGCAGTATCTGACAAGAAGTGAAATTCTTATAATCTCCTTAAGTTTACTCACGGTTTTATGCGGGTTTTCAGGGATTTTTGTTGCTAACGTGTTGCTAACCGTTCATGTTTATCAGGACGTTTTCTGACTTATCCGAAGTTATAAAACAGCTTTTTCATTTTAGCCATTGACCTGAATCCCGCTGCTCCCGGTATTATTACAGCAGCATATTTCCTTAAATAACCCATCAAAAAAGAGCGGTGGCAAGTTCCGCTCTCTTTGTGTTATTCGTCTTTTTTCTGTTCCTCTGCTTCTTCTTTGAATCCGGTTGAGTGTTTACGGATGTCCTTGTTCATTTCCCTTACCTCGTCCATCGTCTGGCACTTGTCAGTTGCTGTTGTAATCAGCCACGCTATAAATTGCATTTGTTTATCTGTCATAACCTCTACCATTTCCTTTCCTCCATTCTTCACCAGATTCGCTTGCCCTTATCTGGCAATATCATTATATCATATAGTGCGCTATATATCAATATCATTAACACGCTAATTCAATATTTTTTCAGTCTTTTCCTGCAATGCATCTAAATAAAATTGCCGCATACTTGGATATCCTGCTATCTTGGCTGCCTGTTCATACTGCTCATATTCTTCGGGTTTTACTCTAAACCGAATTTCTTTTAACTTTTCCAAATATTTCATTGTATATTCTTTTTGTTTTTCATTATATGCCATTGCCCCCCTCCTTTATAATTTCATTATACCACCTTTGGAAGTTAGTGCGCTATACACAAACTATACAATGTTAACGCACTAATTTCATGCAGTTTGTCAGTTGGAATGTGGTGTACTATATTGTATAATATCGTATATTACAGGAGGTATGAAGCAATGAAACCACTAAAAAGCAAGATAAGTATTACTTTGGATTCTGATATGATTGCAATATTAAAGCAGCTTGCCGAAGAGGACGACCGTTCTCTTAGCCAATGCATCAATCTGATTTTAAAGAATCATCTCAGAAATTTAAATCATCAGAAAAACACAACGCATGATTTATGATGAGCAGGAAGGTCGGTAGACACCGCCCTTCCTGTTTTCTATACTGCCTTTACCCGGTATTTCCCTTTCACCACAACAGGCAGCCAGCCGCTCTTAATCTGAACCCAGGTGCTCCCGTCAAAAGCGGTAGTAACTTTCTTGATTTCCACTACGCTGTCCTTTTTCAGTTTGGTTTTATTCCCGGACAGGCGGCGGCACTTCTTCTTTGCCGATGCGGCGAGCTGCGTATACTTTACGTACCCCGCCTGCTGGGACTTGGTGGAAACTCCGTCCCGGATGGCAATATCCTGCGTCAGCTTTACCTTCATGCCGGGTTTCAGCTCCAGTTTCTGTCCGGCATTGAAGTATTCTTCTGCCCTCTGTTTAAACGTTGTCCACGTCCAGCTTGTCTTATACCCGTTGTTATGCACATATGGAGCCGGACAGGTCTTATTTACGATATCGTAATGGCGCAGTACATTTGTGGATGGGATGCCCTGTTCATGGCGGAGCTTCGCCACCAGCCACGCACACGCCTCCTGCGTCTCTTTCGTGAAGTACCACCTCTTATCCTCCGCACTGGCCGCGTTCCCGTCGCACTTGCAGCACATTTCAATGCTGATAGTGTTGCTGTTCCGGGCTTCCGGGTGCTTCTGGGTGTAATATCCTGCCGTGCCTACCGCCCAGGGCACGGCATCCAGGCTGCACCTCTGGTAGATAGTCCCGTCCCAGTAAATGTAGAAGTGTGCCCCGCATCCATCCGATGCCAGGTCGTGAGCCTGACCGACCACACCTAAGTAATGGACGGCAATATATTTTTTCTGATTGCCCCAGCAAGGAACGCTCCTGGAGCTGATGGCATTAATGATTTTATGTGTCATATGGTTCTCCTTTCCTGCTGCATTTTTGCAGCACTAAAAACACCGCCCATTTCTGAGCAGTGTTAGTTTATCGGAAACTTGCAATTTCTCCCACTTTCCCCTTGACTACCACGTTATAACGTGGTATAATTTAAACATAGAAAGGAGGTGACAGGAAATGGAGAATAAAATAAACGAGCTGAAAAAAGTGGTTAGCGCACTCATCCAGCTCGCTCTCGAAATTGGAACTCTCTTAGCCGTAATCAAAATGATTATCGAAAGTCTCCAATAAGA
>NZ_CALPCM010000093.1:0-3363 GCF_943193015.1 Hominisplanchenecus murintestinalis | reverse complement strand
AAAGCAAATTACAGAGGGCTTGGCTCAATTGACTTCCAAGCAACGGCACGAAGCGTACTCATTGTCGGCAGGCTCAAGGAAAACAAGGAAGTGCGGGTAGTTGCGCATGAAAAATCTTCCCTTGCGCCTGAAGGCGAGCCGATTGCTTTTGAACTGAGTAAAGAAACGGGATTTGTGTGGAAAGGTCATTATGATATTTCCATTGATGATTTATTGAATGGCATCAGCTGTGAAAAGAAATCCGAGCAAGCAGAGAAATTAATTATGGATTGCCTGTCTGATGGGAAATACCAACAGCAGCTTATATTAAAGAAAGCACAGAATATCGGTATCTCAAAAAGAGTGCTTGACGAAGCAAAAAAATCTCTCGGCGTTAAGTCAATAAAGGAAGGCAATGGGTGGTATTGGGAACTTCCCGAAGAAAAAGAAGCGAGTAACTGTTAAGGTTGCAACATTGCATATGTTTAGGGCAAGTGCAATCTTGCAATGTTCTTTTTCGGTTGGGAACGGACAATATTAAAGTTTTTGCGGGGTGCAGGGGGCTTTTTACAAAAAGCCGCCCTGTCTCGTCTGCCGACTCGGTCGGTTCGCAGCTTGTGTGCCACTGGCACACGCTCACCCCTCGGAGAGCGCAAAACCTGCTTGCAGGTTGCATTTTTGTTGGCGTAGCTGACAAAAGTGCTTTTGCGTTACTTTCGGGAAAGTAACAAAGCCTACCAGCCGAAAAGAAAGGGCGTGATTTTATAAGACGGACGATTAGCGCAATGGTGGGGAAAGGCTCGGTCAACCATAACAGCCGCAAGTTTAAGGCTGAAAATGTAGATAGAGAGCGTTCACACCTTAATGTAGACTATTGCAACGAGAGCATCAAGAAAGTGTATCATAAGCTATTTGATGAAGCATTATGGAGATATAACCAGAAACAGACAAGGGCAGACCGACGCATTGCTGATTATTACGAGAAGATACGGAACTCGAAGCAGGAAAAGCCGTTCCATGAACTGATTTTGCAGATTGGGAATAAAGAAAATATGAGTGCAGGAAGTGAGAACGGACAGCTTGCAAGGAAGATTTTAGATGAATATTATCATGGATTCCAAGAACGAAACCCGAACCTTTATGTATTTTCCTCTCATATCCATATGGATGAAGCAACGCCGCATCTGCACATTGATTTTGTCCCGTTCACGACTGGCAGCAAGCGCGGGCTCGAAACAAGGGTATCTTTGAAGCAGGCGTTGGCGGCGCAGGGATTCAAAGGCGGCTCCCGTGGCGATACGGAGTGGAGTCAGTGGGTACAGTCCGAAAAAGAAAACCTTGCCGCTGTGATGGGGCGGCATGGCATTGAATGGGAGCATAAAGGCACGCATGAGAAACATTTATCTGTCCTTGATTATAAAAAGCAGGAGCGGGAAAAAGAAGTTATTCAGCTTGAGGGGCAGATTTTGGAGAAAAAAGAGGAATTTCAAGCATTGTCGTACAGGGTGGAGAATTACGACAAAGGCATGGAAAATCTAAAAACTCTGGAACATGTGCTTGATACTTCGCCAGAATACCAGTTGCCAGAGCCGCAGGGGTTCATGTCTGCAAAGTCATATAAAAATAAAGTGGCAGAGCCTTTGGTGCAAAAGCTGAAATCGCTTATTAAAACAGCTCTTATAAGGTGCTTTGAAGCGTGGGACAGCTACTATCGGCTGAATGTTACAAACAGTAATCTTCATCGTGAGAATGAGGGGTTAAGGAAAACCAATGAGAAACTGGCAGGGGAAAATGAAAACCTCCGTGTGCAAAACGAGGATTATAAGCTGCTCCGAAAGGCATTTGGAAGTAAGCAGATGGACAGTCTTTTGGAGCAGGCAAAAGCGGCGCAGAAGCCGAAACAGCGAGGGAAACACTTTAAAAACAACAAAGAGGAAAGGTAGGAAACATTATGGAAAATAGGATTTATGACGAAAGTAACGGTCTTTGGTATGCAAAGAAAGGCGACTATTACCTCCCAGAGCTTGCATTACCTCCCGAAAAAGAAAAGCCGATTGGCATATGGGGGCAACGTCATTTGCAGTATTTGAAAGAGCATAAGCAGCTTGTTTATATCAATCTGCTGACAAGCGGCAGGCTGAATGAATACCTTGCAAACGTGGTTGAACAGGCAGAGAATATGTTTTCTCGGTTGGTAAGAGAATATGCCGACAGGCAAGGAGTGACGGAACAGTTAAAGGCAGAAAATCAGCTTTTATGGGTTCAAAAAATGAATAATATTCGGGCTTGTGTGAGGGAAGTTGTAGAGAGTGAGATAATCTATTCTTAGGTGGTAGGTGGCACTTCTATGGGATATGGAAGTGCCGCTTAATTAAGCAAAAGCAGTTCAGGGAATTGAAAAATCTTATGAATTCGTGTATACTTAGAAAAAGAAATTAGACTGAGAAATCGGGAATTTGTAGAAAGGAAGAAATTTTATGAAAGAATCAAAAATAGTAACATTCATAGGAGGATTTTATATATTTGGAGGAATTATTGTATTGTTATCATTGATATTTAATGGAAGTGAATTAAATGTAATATTTGATTTACCAAATACTCCAGATTATGTTGTGAAATTATTGATAGGACTCATATATATACCATTAGGCTATTTATATATTGAAAGAATAAAAAAATCAAATTGGATAGTATTATCATTAGCAGTAATATTTTTTTGCATTAGTGCAAGTCAAACAACAAAATATAATACTCAACCATTTATAGGGAATCTAATATATTCTTTAGTTGTTATAATAGTGACAGCTATAAGTAGAAAAGAATTTACAAGAGATATAAAATCAATATTAAAAAAATAATATTATTCATACAATACTGGAAAACCGGGAATTATGGAGGAAAAGAAAATGGCATTTAAGTTAGATAGCGTTGTACCTTGGGGCAGAAATATGGAAGAATACAAATTAATGTTCCGTTTAGATGATAATGATATGTCAAAAAAATTGCAGGGTTTGGCGATGGTCCAGCCTGTTTTAATTATGAGATGACTGAAAGAAATGGAAGTGTTATTTCGTTTGATTTGATATATCAGTTTTCGAAAGAAGATATAGAAAAACGTATTGAGGAAGTCCGAACTACAGTAATGCAGCAAATGCGGGCAAATATGGATAACTATGTGTGGAAGAACATTAAACCTGAATTATTCATGAGCATATAAAAATGCTCGATACTACAAATCCTTGAACCAGTTCCCGTGAAATCAATCGATTTATCCACAAAAATGGGCAGACTATCCCCTTGAAATCCGATTGAGTTATTTTGAACTGGCAAGGTACGTTAATAGTTGCTATTCCAACTGTACAGTCAGCTGCTGGATATTCTCCA
>NZ_CALPCM010000092.1:0-3364 GCF_943193015.1 Hominisplanchenecus murintestinalis | reverse complement strand
ACCGTATGGATGAAGATACACTCCTGCAGTTTGATGACATTGATAAATGCTCATGTACGGTAAAGAAGCAAGCAACCAAAAACAAGAGATAGACCGCCAGCACCAGACTATTCCGAACCCAAAGAACCAAAAACCAAAAGACAAGCATTGTGGGAAAATCCAAAAGTTTAGATTTTTCCACAAATCCAAACTTTTGGATTTTCCCACAATGCCGACTACGACGGAATCATCCTCATTCATACATACTTGTTATTCTGATTTGCAATAATGCTGATGTAATTCGTATATTTTTTGCTGCATTAGTTTTATTAACTCCACTGGTTCTAACACAGTGGCATTATTTCCAAACGGCAATATATAATCAGCAACCCATTCTAAGGCAGCATGGTTTATTTCCATGTCGATTATCCCGCCGCCTGTTGAAAATGTTTTCAATCCACTTGCAAGCAAACATTCACTTTCACAGCGTTTGACACCTATATCTGTCAGTTGGATTTTCATGTGGTAATCGTTTTTAACCTCTGTTTTTTCAAGATATTCTTGAATTGACGCAGGAATAGGGTATTTTCCTTTTGGATAGGGCTTTTCCTCTATGATTTCTTTGATACGGTCAACCCGGAATACTCTGGTTCGATTTGCTGTTGTACAATAGGCGGGGCAATACCAAAGTCCATTCATAGCATATAAGCCGATAGGTATAATTGTGCGTGTGCTTTCAGAATATGTTGACGAATACCGTATTGTTGCGGCATGGCGGTTGATGGCAACAAGAAACATTGATTTAAGCAATGGCGAATCGCAATGTCTGTCTGGAATCCAAAATACAACCTTGTTTTGAATTTGCGTGATACTATTTTGCATATCTAATGGCAAACAATTCAAAAATTTTTTCAAGACGGATATGGTTTCCTGTTCAAACGGCAGGTCACGGTGATATTGCAAGGCTTGACAGGCAAAGAAAATAGCTTTTGCTTCGCTTTCTGAAAAAGCAATAGGCGGCAAAATGCGTTCTTTTAAGATGTGATAGCCACCCGCCGCACCGACTTCGGAGTAAAGAGGGAAGCCCGCCTGCTCCAATTCCCGCAAGTCACGCAGTATGGTTCTTTTTGATACCGAAAATTCATTTGCCAATTCGCCTACTGTAAAATCCTTTTTTGCATTTATTGTTATCATCATTTCAATAAGCCGTTCTGCCTTTGACATTTTTGAACTCCTTTCCGAATAGTGACAGCCCTTGTCACTATTCTATGATAAACTATTTATGTTTCAAATTCAATATGGCATTAAAACGAAACCATGCACGCCTCATGTGGGAGAAAGGGGGGATCATTCATGCCTTGCACAGAATCATACAAGGAACATATCGAATACACATTTAACGCCTTTTGCAGAGTAGTCATACACTATGCGGCTATCAACGCATGGCGTGACAGGGACAAACGGCGGCAAAGGGAAATCTCCTTTGAGTATCTCACAGAAGAAAAGTTTTACCCGTTCAGTACGTCAGACACATATTTCATAGACCCCTGTAAGCAATACCCGGTTACGATATGCGGTCAGAAGATTATCCTTACGAACGGGGAGCTTGCCGAAGCCCTGTCCTCTCTGCCGGAGAAAAAGAGGGAAATCATCTACCTTTACTTTTTCGGGCGTTACACACAGCAGGAAATCGGGGAACTATTCGGACGCTGCCGGAGTACGGCATGGCATCATATACACAGTGCCTTGCAAATGTTACATGAAGAAATGGAGGTGCTTTTCCATGAGGAATCCTAAACTTGTGCCGTATGAAATCATTGTCAGAGCGACCAGCGGAGAGCCGGAAGCCGTGGACGAGGTTTTACGGCATTACGGCAAGCGAATCCGGCTTGCTTCCCTTGAAAACGGACAGGTCAACAAGGACACCGAGGACAACATCAAACGGCGGCTTATCGCTGCCCTGTTGCAGTTCCGTTTTGACGAACAGGCAACATAACGGGAGGTGAGATTTGTCGGGAAAATAGTCATGCTTATATTCAACGATACCGAAGAAAAAGCGGTTGAGAAAGCCATAGCCGCCCTTGCCGATATGATACCGCTGGAAGCTATACAGCCGCCCCATTCCCCCGCACTGGTTTTTCCGGGATTGGAAATCAGACTACACCAACGCCGGGTACTGAAAGACGGTGCAGACATCTATCTCACCCGTTTGGAATACGGCGCACTTTGCTACCTTGCCGCCAGTCCGGGGCGGGTATTTACAAAGGCGCAAATCTTTGAATCCGTGTGGAGCATGGAAAGCGAAAGCTGCCAGTCCAGTGTTGCCAGTGTGATATGCAATTTGCGGAAAAAGATAGAGCCGGACAACCGCAAGCCCACTTACATAAAGACCGTTTTAGGTGTAGGCTATAAGTTTGCTTTGGGGAAGTGACAGACAGATTGCTATTGCCGGATAAATATAATATAATAACCCCAGTGAACCACATAGAATGTAAAGGAGAAAATCGTATGGAAAAATTGATGTACATGATGATGATTGAGAAAAGCAAGACCTATAATAAAATGACAAAACAGGTAGTTATGGAACACGTTGAGAACATCAGAAAGCTGGACGATGAAGGAAAGCTGGAAATCTGCGGTGTCTTTAAAGGCTATCCGGGAATGGCAGGTATGTATATCCTAAAAACAGAGAACCGTGAAGAAGCGGAAGATATTTGCAAATCGGAACCATTGGTTATGGGAGGATATGCAACCTACAAATTAGTTGGTTTACAGATTGCAAACCGGGAAAATAATTACTTGCTGTAATTGCGGCAAGAAACAACACTGGGGAAACAGAATCCGGCTCACATGAAAACTGAATAATCGCCGCCACATGAAACGGCACACTGAAACAGGGAATCAAAAAAGATTTCCTGTTTTTTTGCGCTCATTTTTGGCATTTTCAAAAATCGCCAGTATTGCGCCGTGCAAAGGGGGATTAGAAAGAAATCTTCTCTCCCGTTTGGCAAATCCGCAAGCTGTCCGTGGAGGGCGGGCAAAGAGAAAATGTGTCTTGTTTGTTTGGCAGTTTTTAATTTTCGGTGGTGTGGGAAATGAAAGGAAAATGAAGAAATTTCCGAAAATCTCCGTCAATTTTGCTTTGCGTGGTGTTGTAGGTATTAGGGGGAGAAATGTTTCCGCAGCTTTGGCAGAATCCCCGCCCCGTCCGCCTGGGGTATCAGAAAATTCCATGAGAAATTTTCGCCGGAACGCAACAAACCAGCCCCGGAAAGCCGGATAGTAAGTGAAGATACCACACAGCGCAGTTTCTTAGAGCAAGATTCTACCACAGTACCAAATTTCGCTAATCGCTCAATTTTGTCCTGCGGGAATCTTGTTGGGG
>NZ_CALPCM010000091.1:0-3519 GCF_943193015.1 Hominisplanchenecus murintestinalis | reverse complement strand
TTTTACTCTGAGGTATTTTTTTCTCAACCTTCTTTCTTGGAATTCCCTATACTTGAATTATACAGGAAGCTCCTTTTCTAAATACATATAGCAATTTAGTCACTTTATCATAATAAATTTCTGCTTTTGACATATTTTTATCTCCCATCACATCACGCTTAAGTTCATGTGCATCAATTCCCTGCTTTTTTAAATATTGATCCGAAACTCTTACAAAATTATTTTTTAACTTTCTCTTTACGTATTTTATTCTCTTTTTTGATTTTGTCCCTGGCGTTACTTTCGTCCTCGGGACTGCTGGAGCTTTCGGCGTTGGCAACACCCTGGTATTCGGGACTGCCGGAGCCTTTGGAACCGGCTGAACCCTTGGCTTTCTAATTACGGGCGGTTTCGGTATCGGACGGTATACAGGTACACGCGTAACAATAGGAGCATTCCTGACTACCCGCCCTGTATAATAAGTTGTCACCAACAATGCTATGGCTCCCAGCAAAGCCTTTCCTGCCTCATATGCTCTTGCTGCTGCCGTAAACAACGCAATCGCAGAATGCCCGCTCGGATCTATATACCCAACCGGATTATTTGCACAATACGTATACAGGTTCCAGGTCTTATATTCTTCATCTTTTCCCCTGTACGTATCCTGGCTGGTAAACCTCCCATCCTGCGGGTCATAGTGCCTCGCATTAAGATAGTACAGCCCTGTGCTTTCATCATAAAGCCTGTATAGCAGATTTCATTCTCCACATCCTCCGTCGCATACATAACCGTCTCGCCAAAGTCCGTATAGCGGTAAGCGACCGCACAGCTCCCGTCCGGCCTGATCAGGCTGGTGGTGCTGCCTTTTAAATCTTTCCCGCTGGTGAGGTATTTCGCGGTGCAGCTTCCCGTATATCTGCCGGATGCGATAACGTTGCCCTCCAGCCCATACAGGTTGAAGCTGGTTTTGTTCCCTTCCGCGTCCGTGATCGCCTAAATTACAGTTTCCTTTATCTTTTTGGCAGTAAGCATGGACTCTACTTTCCCAAATATTTACTATATGTATCCCAAATATAATCAGCTACTTTTCCCACCATCTGTTCCGCGCTCACCATATCCAGCATAGTTTCATCCGTATTTTCAAACATATGGATAATTCTTTGAAATGAGTAATCCTCCTCACATATCTTTATCCCTACTGAGACAATAAAATCATACCAGTGGGCATTCATAACAGGCTTTGGATACTGTTCTTCCCTTAAATCCACTCCCTCCCTCTGTTTCATTAACTCTACCACTTCAGACTCTATTTCCGCCCCTGGCATAATTCCCGCAGACGCAAAGAGTATCTGCATATCATCCATTCTAAAGTTTCCGATACTTTCTAGCACCTGGGACAACCCTGTATTTTTATTATCTAAAAATAGTACCCCGACAATCGCTTCCGATTCCAATACTTTTTCCGCTTCTGCCTTTACTCCCTGTAATCCTGCTGGTTCACAATCGAGAAATTCTTTTAAAATTTCCTTTATCTTATCTTTGTTAAAAACATTCATCATCTCTTCCATAACACTTATTACTGCACGTAAAACATAATAATCGTTAATGCCTTTATCCAGTAAAATCGCTTTCAGCTTTTGCAGCGCTTCCTTTTCCCCTGCAAAATACCGGTTCCTCTCATACATTGCTAACACCCACAAATGCTCCTCCTGCGCATAAAGCCCTTCTACGCTCTTTAGATAGCGGGACATGCTTTCCCTACGATATCCGTATCGGTTTAGCCAAACATCAAAATACGATAGTACTGCATATCCTCTTTCTAAATAATCGTCTGCTTGCCGCATCTTTCTTCTTAATAATGGCAATGTCGCTTCTTCCCTGCCAATGCACAGAGAATCTATTGCTTCTATCCGCACTAAGCCATCCTTATCACAGGCCATTCGCCTCAGCATTGCCTCACTCTCAGGCGTATACCTGTTTACCAGCGCTTTCGCCAGACTCCACCGGATACAGGAATCTTTATCTTTTTCCATTCGGTACATTTGCATCAACTCAAACCGCGAAGGAACCCGCTTTGATGAAATAATTTCATCTAAAAATTCCTGTTTCTCGTCTCTTTTGCTTTTATTCCTCATCTTCTGTCCCTCTCATCACTGTTTCAGCCGCCAACTCTCTCGCAATATCTGGTAAAGATTTTCTTTGCAATTCCCTTTAGAGTACGCTCCCAGATATTATTCCCTTTCCTGCCATACTGATAGCAGTCACCATCCCTGATGCTGTGCCCTCCTCAAACGGTTGTCTGATAAAAACAATTTTCCAACCATCTCATTATCAGAATAATCAAAAAGTTTTTTGATGATGAAAGCACTAATATCATTTAACAAATATAATCTTCTAGGTTCCCATTGCATTTCTCTCTCAAACATAATATCATTTTATATCCCCAACAAATCTTTGTATTTCTTCAGTTCCTTTTCCCTCTTTTCCCTGCATTTATCACTGATTTCATAATCACACCCTATAGCTTCGCAAATTTCCTTTCCCATATTCTCCAGTTCTTTTCTGGACTCGTCTCCTGTTGTAACATATTTTTGATAATTTAAAATTTCTTCCAGAAATATACCTTTATTTTCTGGGAGCGGAACTCCGATCGGAACCACATAATCATAGGCTTCCTCCATGTTTACCCTATGAATCCTGTTTACTCCCTCCAAATCAACCCCATACCAGCATCTGCCTGACTCTAAGACTCTTTTTGAAAGCTTTTCGCCCTGGCATATCCCCGCCGATATTACCATAATATCTTCCTCCTGAATCATCTCCTGAAGAATCATTTCAAGCAACTGCGAAAAATCTGTGTTATCCTTATCAAGCAGCAAAAGCCTTCGCTGTTTTTCCTTAGGCCATACATAATGCCTTTTACATATCACATCAATAAAGCGCCATTCTTCCAGCCGTTCTTCAACAGACGAGGTCGGAAATGCTTCGAAACAGTACCCCTTTTCCATCTCTATCCGGATATCCCCCACTTCACTCTCATAAAATCCCAAGATCTTTAATGGCCAGTCCGAACTCATTTTCCCAAAAATATTTTTTTCAAAAAGCGTTCTCCCTCTCGCATTTCCTTCCGCTGTTCCGCTCTCTGTCTCCTCTTCTACAATTCTCCCGTCCTCATCAATCTCTGTATATATGTCCTGATAACCTGCAATTATGGTATCTTTCTGCCGGATACGCCATATACATGAAATATGAAACTCGTAATCCATATGCCATCTTTTCTCATCCTCTGGTATCCATATAGATAACGGCTGATTTGATATTCCGAGCAGCACCATGTTGTGAAACCGACTGACTGCAACTAAATATTTATTTTTCATATCTTTGTTTTTCATATCACGCCCCCAATCCAAAAATTTAGCTTTTTTATTAAGATAAATTTTTTTATGAATATTATGTTCTTTATCCTGAATTATTCACAGCTGTGCCGTGAAAGTGGCTGAAAGCCACATAGTTACTGTATTTAAGCTGCTTATTGCATTT
>NZ_CALPCM010000090.1:0-3541 GCF_943193015.1 Hominisplanchenecus murintestinalis | reverse complement strand
AGTGGTTTTATACCGTCCTCCGGGGCTGTATAGGAATCTATGTGGAAACCGTTCCTGTTGGCGCAGGGGCGGTTTTTTATGTTTTAACAAAAGTACACGATTTCGCAGAAACAATTTTATTTTGGAAAAATATATTTAACGTACTTTAAATTTCAATGTATCATTACCCGATGAAAACTGTATCAATAATTCATCTGTGGATTCTGCTACAGTGCTTGGGATTTCAAATGCAATTTCCCCTGTTTGTGATGATAAAGGGTTTATGGTCGAATCATGCAAATCATTACTATATCCAAGTAAATTGGTAGCAGTAAATTCGTATCCGTCTGAATATAAAATTTTTGCATTTACATCATCCCCAATAGAATAACTTGGAAGAAAACTATCTGCCTGTTTTCCATCATTATTGACAGTGACAAATACCTGTATAAATTTATTTCCTTCTTCCTTAGGTTCAAAAGAGCCATAATCGGCAGCAATAGAATCAACTATTTGGGCATCAGTAACATTGATTGTCCAGTCTTTTAGAGATGCGCTATTTCCCGTTTCATAAATCGTTTCTGGAGATTCTTCAGGTTGAGATTCATTTTCTGTTAATTCGGAATCTTCATCAGTTGTACTTTCAGTACTGCTTTCAGAGGTTTCAGGCTTTGTGTCAGTTTCTGGAGATTCTTCAGGTTGAGATTCATTTTCTGTTAATTCAGAATCTTCATCAGTTGTACTTTCAGTACTGCTTTCAGAGGTTTCAGGCTTTGTGTCAGTATCCTTGTTACCGTTTCCGCAAGCGATAAAGCTTGCGGATAATGCGCCTGCCAATAGGATTGCCAATAGTTTTTTCTTCATAGTTCTTATGCTCCTTTTCTTTTTTTGTATTTTTATTAAAACGCCGAAGCGGTTTAATCTGTTTTTATTTCCATAATGCCGACATATGGCTCGAAATAGACGATATAGTTATCTACAGTCGCACATATACCATATTTACTCTTGTATGCTTTGAGAGCGTCGGCAAGAAATTCCTCGGTTACCCCTAAATAATCTGCCACTTCATAGCTGTTTCGACAACCATATTGATAGGCTTTCACAATGCCCATTAGCCCGATTTGCTTGTTATATGCCCAAAGCCGCGCATGGTATTCTTGTTTTCGGTTCTCAGTTCGCGACTGGTCGAGAATATCCCCTGTTGTAGTGTAATAGTGCCCAAGTTCTTCAGCGAGGACACAAGCCTTTTCAGTGGATGTCGGGATTTTATGGTGAATTGCAATTCTGTTTTTATATATTCTTCCACTATATCCATCAATATCCTTTTCTTTGACGATCAGTTTTTCATTGTCGGCTTCAGCCAATAAATTTTCATATGTCAATAAAATCACTCCCATTCATTGTCATCCATCATAATTTTATCTACGGCAGCTTTCTGTTCTTCCGTAACGCCATTGTCATGGGCGGCATTTAAGTATGAATAATCCGACATGTCAGTTAAAGTGTTCTCCAGTTCTGCGATGCGGGAGTCTTTTTCTTGAATTTGCTCTGACTGCTCCCTCAACTTCTCCGCAATAGCATACTCCCTATCCAGTACCGTATCAACCACGACTGACCCGTCCGGGGAGTGGGTGGAGATAAGGCGGTATTTTTTAATATGTTCGTATTCCGCAAGAGTTACATCGTTTGCTTCTTTTGGAAGCTTAACGCAATCTTGAAAAAGATAATTAGCGTCAACCTTTAATGCCTCTATAAGTTTATACATAATAGGTTCTTTTGGATGGCTTGTTTCATTCTCATAGTTTGTAATGGCAGAGCCAGTAACGCCAACTATTTTTCCTAATTCTGTTTGAGTAAGTCCTTGATTTTCCCTTGCTTCTTTTATTCTATATCCAATTCCCATTCAGTTCACCTCTTTTCTGTATCTATACTATAACTCAAAAGTATTTATATGTAAATACTAAAACTCAAGAAATTTTAGAAAAATATGTTGACATCTAAAGAAACATGATGTATTATAAAGGAGAACTAAAGAAACTTGATGAAAGGAGGAAAAAACTTGAATACAGTTGTTGTTCCAAATATAAGAAGAATCATTAACGAACGAGGGTTAAAGCAGTATGCAGTAGCTGAAAGGGCTGGATATACCAAACAGCAGTTCAATGCTATGTTGACCGGAAGAAAGCTGATAACAGATATTGACATTTGTAAGATAACATCAGCTTTAAATGTGGATGCCAACACTTTATTCATGGCAAGAAAGGAGGGAAACCCTTGATAAAGCATTATCTGACAAAAATAAAAACGGGATAAGGGAGCGAAGAGAACATTGTATGATTCCATGTGGTTTGTTAAAGCCTGTTGGATTGGAACCATTGTTCAAATTATTGAAAGTTTTATATTCAACAGGCTTTTGGGTACGCGGTTATACACGATATTTTCTGTTTTTTGTATTATCGTATCTTCCTTATATACTATCTGGTGTGTATGGAACGGTTATTTTTATATTTAATGAGGATGCGGTTAATATCGCGGGCAACGACAATAGCATATTTCTGGCACTCATCCAGAAGCTTTTCGTTGCCAATGTCATTATTCCATTTTTCCAATTTGGAATAAAAGCAATCCAATGTTTCAGATAGTTCTTTATCTGCATATGCATAAGATTGATATATCAAGGACATCAGGTTTAGTATTTCGCAGTCACTAAGCGGATTTCCAAGAAGTTTTCCGGAACTGTCAAGCAAGGATACGAACGTTTTTGAACATTCTGTATAGTATGTATTCCAATAATTCATTTTCCATTCGTGTCTTTGAGACATAGCTTGAGATAACAAGTTGATTATTCCGCTGATTGCTACTGATATAACAGATGATATCACCGCAGTAAATGCTATTATACCGGCAATGTTCTGTGTATCTAAAATGTTTTCTACTATTTGCATGAATGTCTCCTTTCATATGTACTCGGCTGTTGCAACAGCCTGTACTGATAGGATAGGAGAACACAGAATAAAAGTCAATATATTTTACAAACAGCCTGTAAAGGGTGGGATAAGGAAGGTGAGGATAAATGTTGCCAGAAGTATTTAAGGTGCCGCGGGCAGCGAAGATATTGAGCGGCGAGGGCAAATACGGCAAGGTAACCGTGCAGAAGGTAAGGATGCGGATGATAAATGGCATATGGCCGATCGGGGACGTGATTCCGAAAGAAAAGACGGGCAGTAAAGAAAATGCGTATGACATTTACCGCTGGAAACTCGAAGCATTTATCGGCAGGAAGCTGACAGAGGAGGATTTTAAGTAATGAGAAAGAAGGAACAGGCAAAGCACAACCGGAGAATGGTGAGGTACATAGTATCACTCATCTCCATCCCGGTAGAGACTGTATGGCTTGTGTGCATCTGCACGCTGGTATCGCCGACACTTTCAGGAGAACAGGCAACCGTAGGGATGTGGGCGGCAGGGGCGCTGCTGTGCGCAGTGGCTTATTTAAACTGTAAAGGAGAAGGTAGGGGAAAATCATGAGGAAATATGAGTTTACAGGAGAAACGCAAAACAT
>NZ_CALPCM010000089.1:0-3750 GCF_943193015.1 Hominisplanchenecus murintestinalis | reverse complement strand
TGGCTCATTCATCTGAGATATGTAACTAAAAAATCCTTGAAAAATAAGGAAAAAAGACTTGACTAAATAGGGAGGATTGGGAATATATACGCGGGCATGTGGAGAAGGAGAGACTGGAGGATTTTAGGAAATATGTCCATAGCCAAAATCCGGTATATGAAAAAAAGAGGGAGCGCCTGTTAGGGGGCACATGCAGTTTTAGCCCATCGAAATTGGTTGTACGTGTTTCAGATAAAATAGGGAAATATCATCCTGGAATTAAGCTCGTTTTTGTCAGACAAGCGTTCGCATTATCATCCGAATGACAATATATGTAAAAAGTATTCTAAAGAATGTACTAAAAATAATTTTGTTAAGATAGCAGTATAAAGGGGCTGAACGGAAAAATGGTAGAAAAAGAGCATGTGCTCAAATTGTTGAAACAGAATCAATCATTTGTGGTATTTGGAAAAGAATTTGTTTTTGCATTTACATGGGATGAGAAAAGGGGGATGTATGAAGAGTACAGAGAATATAAAAAGTGTGGATGGGAAAAAGGTGATGATATCATGCAGGTGTTTTTTGAAGGGCGTGCGTTTGAATCGTATTTAGAAGAGGGTGAGATTTTAGTACATGAAGTGGATGGGAAAATTGAGAATGAAATTGTTGCAAATTATATAAGAAAAGATTATCAAGAGCGGAGTAGATATCTTTTAACGAGTAAGAAGAGGAATAAATTTGCAGCGCTTATACAGGACAATAAGAAAGCATTGAACATAGATAGGGCAGAGAAGCTAGAATCCTGCTATAATTTGCGCCCACAACTTCCAGAGGAATGGAGAAAAAAAGAAATTGGAAAAAGAGAGGGGTATTTACTGACAGTTTTTTTCCATGTAAACACATATAAAGGAAAAATGGAATCTCTTTTAGAGTTTCTGTAACATTTGACATGGGACTTTTTTATTGTCCAGAAGCAAAAATGGGAATTATGCAGTTTGATAGAGAAACCCCTGATGGAAGATGGTACTGGCTGAAGTAAAGCAGTGGTAGATACATAGCAATAAATAGCTTTTTGGATACAAATAAAAAGAAACTTAAAATGGTAAGGTTTGTATACGCCGCTAACGGGAACCTGAAAAGTGAGGCAGACAGAATCCTTGAGAAGAGCACAGAATATGCCTATGACGTGGGGAACCGCATGGCACAGGTCGTCCAGAAGGAGAAAATGGTTTATTGAGGCACAATGAATAGTGACTCGTGAGATAAAGTGGAAAGTACAACAAGGGAAGTGAGAAAAAATATGGAAAATATAAATGTATTTTTAGAAAATCACAGAATTGATGAACTGGTTACATATGTACAGCACCTGCCGAAATCAGAGCAAAAGGAAACAACGGATTATTTGTTAAGCAAATTGAAGACAAGTTCCGATGGAAATAGTAGAAATATGCTTGCTATCATTTTAAGTGATTTAAAATGTCAAGATGCCGTAGAGATATTGATGGAACTTATTTCTAAACCAGAATTAGAGAATAATAGGGGGTCTCTGGTGTATGCATTGGAAAACCTAGAGTGTGCAAAGTATTATAAGGAGTTGCTTCCATTGTTGTTTAAGGGGAATTTTGAAGTCAGAATGCAGATTTATTCTGTTATGCAAAACATATTTCCTCAATTATGTGAACAAGAACAAAAATGGTGTATTGATTATGTAGAAAGACAATTGGAGGAATATGAGTGTATATTATCGCAAGCTTATGATTTGTATGAGAATGTGATAGGAGGTGAATTGAGTGAGTAAAATTTATCCATGAGACGGCGCAGTGACGAAGTACACGTACGATGCAGAAAATAAGCTCACAGGGCGGGGCAGGAAAAGTTTTTAATGTTCAATTAAAGTCAGGCTGGAGTGGAAATTAAAAGTAAGAACAGGAAGCAGTAATGTGAAATTCAAGGATAAGAGTAGTAATTGGGAGTATATGTGCTTTATTCATATAGAGCATATATACTCCGAAGATATTATTAGATATTTGAATAACGCTTAAAATGTTATTAAATAAAAGGGAAGGAAAAAACATGAAGATAGAACAAGTGAATTTTAGAAAGAAATCAAGCGATGAAAAAATATTATTACTCATGATAGTCGGGGCATTGACGGCATTGCGGGAAAGAAAGGTATCTGTAGATGAAATGAGTTATTTCCTATTTCATCCAGGAATGATATCAAAGCTGAAACAGAAACATTGCCGTAAAGAAATACTTAGAATTGTGCGGGAAGGGTGTGAGTTAGAGGATATAGAAGATCTTGTTCCAGAAGCTTTGCCGGAAGCAGTAGATGAACTTTACAGGAGAGCAATGAAACTATTAGGTGAAATGGAAGAAGAAAAGCGCCATGTATGGGTAAAGATTAAAAAATAATTTAGAAGCAAAATGTTTAACAAGAAAAAAGAATAAAAGATTTGCTGGAAAAGAGAGAATTGCCAGAGGTTTTGATTTATCAGGAGATAGAGTTGGAAAAGGGTTTTGGCGGAAAGGGAAACAAATGGATTTACATAAGGAAATGTTAAAAGTGATGGAGCAAAAGAAATTTCTTACTATATACGAAAACGGCAATTTAGAAGAAGGGTATACAGGGCTGGTTTTGCAAACATCTGATAATGAGATTTTAATGAAGAATATAGATTTTTATGGCAACGAGGATGGATATTGTGTAAGAAGAATTGAAAATATTGTGTGCTACAATACTGGAGGAATGGACATATATCGTAAAAGGCAGTTGTGGGAAGAAAAAAAGCATAGCCACGTCATGGAAAACTTTTTTGTGGAAGAAGAAAATTTGATGACAGGAATGCTCGCGTACGCAATAAAAAACAGGGAACCTGTCTTTGCTTTCTGTGAAGAGTGCGTGTATGCGGGGTGGGTGTGTGGTTATTCGGATGAGATAGTGATTTTAAATGAATTAACGCCGTATGGAGAAGATGAGGGTGAGTTATGGCTGAAGAGAGAGTATATTGACGCTTTGGAGACAGGGTCGCCTGATTTACAGATTAGAAAGAAATTCTGGGAAAAGGAAGTGCCAAAGTGTGATGGAAGGCCAGAGAAGAGCTTTTACAGGAAATTAAAGAAGTATAAAGGAAGTTTGCAGTTGTTTGAAATTTATGCAGACAGTGATTGGGAAAATTGTTATGTAGGGACGATAGAATATGTGACAAAAAAGGAACTTGCAATAAAACATATCGATTCCGAGGGACATTATGATGGTTATGTAGTTCTTACTTTGGAAGCAGTCATGTGCATATGCCAAAAAAGCAGATACCTTTCTAAAATACAAAAAAACAATAAATGTGATACGACTCAGATAAAATTAGAGATGGATGGAGAAAATCTGTCAGATGAAGTGTTAAGGTTTGCACAAAGAAAATCTTTGCCAGTTTTTCTGGAGATAGGGACGCAGGGATATTACGGCGATATAGAACAGTGGACAGAAGAATGGATTCAGTTGAGAGCAGTGGATTTATTAGGAAATGGGAAGGGGACATTTTGGATACTGAGGGAATGGATTGACAGGATTTGGGTAGATAACCAGATATTGCGAGAGGTTTGGCAGATGGCCTGTGATAAGCATGATTTAGTGCGGATTTAGTGAGCGCGGAACAGATGGTGGAAAGCGCTCCGGGCGATGGTGCGTCCGGAGCGCTTGAGGCTGTAAAAAATCTTGTGTCTATGGATTTTAGACTTTCCTGATAAGAATTAGATATGTAAGAGGTTTTTGTC
>NZ_CALPCM010000088.1:0-4003 GCF_943193015.1 Hominisplanchenecus murintestinalis | reverse complement strand
TACTCTGAGGTATTTTTTTCTCAACCTTCTTTCTTGGAATTTCCTATATTTGAATTATACAGGAAGCTCCTTTTTTACTTCATTGGGCTTGGTTGTCATGACAGAATACAGCTCGGTGTCCTTCGGGAACCGGTCAACGAAAGGCAGGATCACGTTTCCATAGAACAACAGCCCCTCGCCTTCCCCGGAATGGGTCACATAGGAGAGCTGGTGCGGGCTGATATTGAGCTGCTTTGCGAGAATCTGCCTGTCTCCGCCAGCCTGGTTGAGCATATATACAAAGTCCGAGTTTTCAAAGATATTCTCCACTTCACGGCTGGCAAGGAGGTCTTTCACGTTCTGCGTAATGCCTGTGGGTATGCCGCCCCATTTACGGAACCTTTTCCAGATTTCCACCGAATAGGCGGCGGTCTGTTCCTCTTTGAGAAGCAGGTGCATCTCGTCCATGTAATAGCGGGTGGACTTTCCGGCAGCCCGGTTTTCTGTCACACGGCCCCAAACCTGATCCTGGACAATGAGCATCCCCAGCTTTTTAAGCTGCTTTCCCAGCTCCTTGATGTCGTAGCAGACAATCCGGTTATTCACATTGACATTGGTTTTGTGATTGAACACATTGAGGGAGCCGGACACATAGATTTCCAGAGCCGTTGCGATATGGTGGGCCTCTTTTTCATCCTGCTTCAACAGGGCATCATACAGATCGCCAAGGATAGGGATATTCTCCGGGCATGGGTCATTTAAAAACGGCTGGTAGATCAGGCGCACACAGCGGTCGATCACCGTCTTTTCCACCGGCTGCAGGCCGTCACGACTGCTCACCACCAGCTCACACAGGGACAGGATAAAGTCTGCTTTCAGGGATAACGGGTTTTCATCATCCGAATAGTTGAGATTGATGTCCATGGGGTTAATAAAATCCGTACTGGTTGGAGAGATACGGATCACCTGGCCGCCCAGCCGCTGCACCAGGGGAAAATACTCGCCCTCCGGATCGCATATGGCGATGTCGTCATTGGTGATAAGAAAAGCATTTGACATTTCCCGCTTTGCGCTGAAGGATTTCCCGCTGCCCGGTGTGCCGAGGATCAGGCCGTTGGGGTTTTTGAGCTTTTTCCTGTCCACCATAATTAAGTTGTTGGAAAGGGCGTTCAGGCCATAATACAGTGCCTCCCTGCCGGACTGGAAAAGCTCCTGCGTGGTGAAGGGGATAAAGATCGCCGTGCTGGAAGTGGTGAGGCTGCGCTGTATCTCGATCTGGTTAAGGCCCAGCGGAAGGCTGCTCATCAGCCCTTCCTCCTGCTGGTAGTCCAGCCGGACGAGCTGGCAATTATATTTCTGGGCGATACTGGATGCCTGGAACACATTGTTGTCAAGCTGTGCCTTGGTGTCGGCGGTATTCACCAGAAGGAAGGTCATTAAAAACATCCTTTCATTCCGGCTCTGCAGCTCTTTTAACAGGTTCTTGGCCTCCGTGCCGTAAGTTGCCAGGTCGGAGGGGATGATGTCCATATCATATCCGGCCCGGACAGCTTTCTTCTGTTCCTCAATCTTCATTTTGTCCAGGTCGGTAATCTTTCGCTTGACAGTCTTAATGGCCGCCACCTGGTCTACGGACTGGATGTGCATATTTACGATCAGGCTGCTCTCCATATCCAGAAAGTCAGCCAGCATCCGGTCATTCAGCTCCGGGGCAAGAATCTGTAAAAAGGAGGCGGCCCCGAATTTCGCTCCCATACGGAAAAAACGCCCGTCCTTAAACTCAAAGGAAGTAGGCGCGATAAAATCCCTGGTGGAGAGGCCGCTGGGAACCAGCCAGTCCCAGGAGAACTGAAAGCGGCTCTGATCGTCCATATGGAAAATAGAGTGCATCAGCCGCAGCCGTTCCAGCCCGTTCAGGGAGACAGCGGAGACGCCCAGCCGTTTGAAGTTATTGAGGATGTCATTTTCAATGCGTTCCAGCCGGGGCTTTGCTGCCTTTACGCTGTCTGCCTCAATGCCGAACGTGAGAAACTTGGTCTTGATGAGGCCGTTGTTCCCCTTGGCAAGCTGGCTCTGGAGCATTTCGGCATACTCGGCCCGGATGCTGTCAAAAGCATCATTTTTTAGCGGGATAAAAATGCTCTGTTCAAAGCTCTCCATGCTGGCAGCCAGATTCAAAAAAGAGAACTGGAACCGTATGGAGCTGTCAAAGTAATTAAGGAAATCACACCATGCGTCAAAGATGGCGCTCTTATCCTCATTCTGGGATAACTGGTAGTTGATGTCCTGGAACTGGACAGTCTTGGTGTAAAAGCTGCCGGTCACGCGGCACACGCCGTCCGGCCACATCCGCTCATAAGGGATGGACTGCTGGGCCGATTTCTTGTTCTTATCCGTCTGCTTTGCCCGTTCGATGGCGGCAGCGATCTCCCTGCGCTCGGCGCGGGTCAGCTTTCGTTTTTGTGTTGCCTGTTTTGTGGACAATATGTTGTACCTCCTTATTCAAGTGGTATTGCCGCTCCAATACGGCATAATAGTTGTCAGTCTGATAAGGTCTGTGCCGGGGCCGGACAAACCGAACCTGCACATAGTTATGGATGATCTTTTCCAAAGGCTGGCCGTTCTTTTCATACATAGCCAGCATAAAAAAGGGGAGCATGACCAGCACCATACAGAGCGCGGCCGCGCTGGTACTGGCATACCGTTTCAGCAGGAAAAAGAGCGGTACGCCCACCAGAGAGCCGCAGCCGAAGCATACAAGCTGGCGGGCAGTCAGGTTGAACATCACTTTTGTCTTTAACCGGCTCAAGTCCTTGGGGACGTTCACATAAGCCATGGAAAATACACCTCCTTCACGGTATTGGCTTATAACTGGATTGATTTTGTAATGATCTCTCCTTTAATGGGCGTTCAGCACGCTCTTAGCAAGGCTCCCTGTCTTGAACAGGGTAAAGCAGAGCAGCACGGTATAGCCCATACAAGTCCAGATCGCCGTGCTGATGTCGCTGGCCACGGAGATATTCTGCACCAGCACCGCATAGATGCCCACACAGATAATGATCAGAAATGCCTGGAATCCCAGGGCGAACAGGGAGCGGAGATAATTCTGGCCCATCTGTCCCCATTCCCGGTTGAGCATGGTTGCCATGGGAATCGGGGCGATGGAAGTCACCAGATAGATTTCCACCATACGGCCATATACGATGATAAAAATACAGATGGTCAACGCCCACATGGTAATGCCGACAAAAAGGCTCTGGAACCACAGGCCGAACAGCGGCCCTAAATCCATCGCCATCAGCCGCGTCTCCATATCGTTTACCACACTGGAAATATCAATCGAAGTGTCGGAGATAATGACGCCTGCCGCGTTATTGACTACGCTCTGGGCCACATCAAACACGCCCATAACAATATTCCAGGTGTTGGTGACAATGAGGATTGCTGATGCGGTTTTGAAAATCCATTTCAGGAACATCCAGGTATCCAGGTCGTGAAGGTTGTTCTTATCAATAATGAGCTGGATCAGCTCCAGTGTCATAACAAAAGCCAGGATCGCCCCGGCAATGGGGACGATGACAGTCTCTGAAAGGTTGCGTACCATGTTGAACACGCCGCCATTCCATGCCTGCGGGGTCGTGCCTACCTGTCCGGCGATCTCCCCGACTCTCTGGTTTACCTGGTCAAACATCCCGGAAAGGTTGTTGATAATGCCGCTGACTAAAAGTTCTTTCAGCCATTCGGTAATGGAATCCCATAAGAAATCCAATGGTCTGCCTCCTTTCCAGCCCCTCCCGCCCGGAAGCGGGAAGGGCCGAAGATGTGTTTTGGTTTACAGGTTACAAAATCTCCAGTGATTAGCCGAACAGTCCGGAGAGCATGGGAACCAGGGTGATGCCGATCAGGGCAACTCCGCCGCCCGCCATCAACTGTTTCATACCCTGTGATTTTGCTCATGTGAGATAAAGAAGTAAAAGAAGTGTAAAAAATTTTGCCGTTCCCTGTCCGGCTGACTGCCGGACGG
>NZ_CALPCM010000087.1:0-4047 GCF_943193015.1 Hominisplanchenecus murintestinalis | reverse complement strand
TTCGGTAAAGTTGTTATTGCTCAGTACTACCTTTGTTTCATCTTCGTCATCATCCTCTCTACCCGGAGTCTTAAGGTTGAACTTCGTGATAGCGAAACGGAATACTACGTAAAATACTACAAATGCTGCGATACCCATCGGGATAATTACCCATGTCTTTGCTGCTGCCGGCAGGGATGCTGAGAACAGCAGGTCTGTAGCTCCGGCGGAGAAGCTGAATCCTGCACGGAAGCCAAGTGCTACGGTAATCATAGCAAATACAGCATACAATACAGAATAGATAACGTACAGAACAGGAGCAAGGAACATAAATCCAAACTCGAACGGCTCTGTAACACCGCAGATGAATGCACAGATTGCTGCGGAAGCTACCAGACCGATTGCTACTTTCTTCTTGTTATCCTTTGCACAGTGAACCATAGCAAGTGCTGCACCCGGGATACCGAACATCATGCTCGGGAAGAAACCAGCCATGTACATACCAAGGCTCCATGTAACATCTGCAGATGTTTCGCCTGCCCAGAAGTGGGACAGATCACCAAGACCAATGGTATCAAACCAGAATACGTTGTTCAGTGCATGGTGCATACCAATCGGAATCAACAGACGGTTCAGGAATGTATAAACACCAACGCCAACGATACCCATCTGCTGAACTGCATTTCCAATTGCAACAAGTCCGCTGAAGATAATCGGCCATACAAAAAGCATAACAACAGATACAAGAATGGAAACTACACCAGTAACAATCGCTACACAGCGCTTGCCGCTGAAGAATGCCAGCCAATCCGGAAGCTTTGCAGCTTTAAACTTATTGAAGCATGTAGATCCGATAACACCTGCCAGAATACCGATGAACTGGTTTCCGCCAACTTTAGAGAAAGCGATGTACTTCTCTGTGCCTTCTTCCAGAGTCATGATAGTTCCAACAACTCCCGGATTCAGCAGTGTTGTCATCATCAGGTATGAAACCATACCTGCCAGACCACCAACACCATCACTGTCATCAGACATACCGAGACCTACACCTATAGCAAACAGAATTGCCATGTTGTCAATCAAAGCGCTGCCGGCCTTCACAAGAAGGAAACCGATAGTCTGCAGCAGACCAACAACTTCACCACCCTGCATTGTGGAAGGACACAGCCAGTATCCGATACCCATCAGAATACCACAAATCGGCAGGGTTGCCACTGGAAGCATTAAAGCTTTACCAAGTTTCTGAAAATACTTCATAAATATTTCTCCTTTCCTTTTCTTAATCCCTTTTTTCTATTTTAAGACCTGTAACCGCTCAGGCCATAAAATACTGCTTAAAGTATTATTTTGTAATCTTAATAATTGTATCACCAGGCTCTACATCATTTCCCGTGACAGCATCTACAGATGCGTAATCGTCTGTGTTACATACCAAAACCGGGGTAACTACATCATATCCCTCAGCTTTTATCTGGTCAATGTCAAAGCTAATAAGCAAATCTCCTGCCTTCACTGCGTCCCCCGCCTGTACATGAGCCTCATAGTATTTACCTTTCAGGTTTACAGTATCCAGACCCACATGCACCAGAATCTCTGTACCATACTCAGTTTTCAGGCTGACTGCATGCTTCGTCTCAAACATCATCTCCACGGTCCCATCTGCCGGAGCATGTATTTTGCCTTCCGCCGGAACCACCGCCGCACCTTTTCCCAGCAGACCGTCCGCAAACGTCGGGTCATTCACTTCTGACAGCGGCACTGCTTTTCCCTTTGCCGGAGATACCAGAGTATATACTTCTTCGCTCTTTCCTCCAAACATTCCTTTCAACGACTTAAACATTTCAATCGCCTCCCATATTATTGTTCTTCACTGAGTGATACGCGCACACCGACACTGCTTTCATCTGTTAAAATAAGCGTATGATAAGCACCCGCAGTATATTCTGCTATCTAACAAAAAAGCCAAACTTCATAAAATAAAATACTCCTTATTTTATAAAATTTGGTTGAGTCTTTCTTTCTGGCACCTCGCATCCTCACTCCTAGTACTTCTCTATAATAACAATAATTTTGACCAAAGTCAACTTATTTCTTTTACACTTTTTATACATTTTTAATAAAGCGCCCATTATTGCAATTTCACTTCCATATGGTACTAAATAGCAGAGGCTGCATCCTAAGCCTTAAATCAACTTTAAATGCCGACAACCGTTCCAAATACCGTCCTCCTCCATAGATGTAGTCACATAATCTGCAGCCGTCTTTGCCACATCTGAACCATTCCCCATAGCAATACCTACTCCGGCCGTACACAGCATTCCCAAATCATTCGCACTGTCGCCAAAGGCAACTGTCTCTGAAATTTCAATTCCGAGAAGCTCACATATCTTAACAATTCCAGTACCTTTATGATATCCTTTCGGAACAAACTCTACCACCGACGAATTATGTACCATAAAGTCATAATCCTCTTTCAGGTCCTCAAAACAAGCCACTCTATCCGCATTTTCAGTAGCACAGGATAACTTTGAAATCTCCCACTTTCCCCACTCTCCTGCAATAGTGAGCAGATGCTTTCCCAATTCGGCCCGAAGCTTCTGCCCAAAATAATCATCCTCAAATTCATCATTATCCATATAGAGGTATTCTCTGCCTTCCAAAATCGGACGACAGCCATAACGCCGAACAGTCAAAATCGTACGCTCTACCAACTCATTTTCCAGACGTTTATAAAAAACTGTTTTCCCGCCATATTCAACCATCGTCCCGCATCCCGACACCACACCGTCAAATCCAATCTCAAAAAGCTTTGGGTTTCGAATATATGCCCTACTGCGTCCACTGCACAAGAAAGCTAGGTTTCCGTTTCCCCGCAGCATCTTAATTGCCCGCACTGTACTCTCTGGAATCTCGTTCTTGTCATTCCATATCGTGCCGTCAATATCAAAAAATACTGCTTTTTTCTTTCCCATACTTTCACCTCATTCTTCAAACTAATTCCACCACACAAAATAAAAAAGCCAAATCCCTTGGATTCAGCCTTATTATAATGCCGGCGACCGGAATCGAACCGGTACGGGAGATTAGTCCCGCAGGATTTTAAGTCCTGTGCGTCTGCCAGTTCCGCCACGCCGGCATTCGCCAAATACTTGGCAAATGGGACCTATAGGGCTCGAACCTATGACCCTCTGCTTGTAAGGCAGATGCTCTCCCAGCTGAGCTAAGATCCCATTGACGACCCAGATCGGACTCGAACCGACGACCTTCGCCGTGACAGGGCGACGCTCTAACCAACTGAGCCACTGGGCCAAACTATCTATAAATTTTAAATGGACCTTCGGGGACTCGAACCCAGGACCGACCGGTTATGAGCCGGTTGCTCTAACCAACTGAGCTAAAGGTCCAAAAAGCCGATGATCGGACTCGAACCGATAACCTGCTGATTACAAATCAGCTGCTCTGCCAATTGAGCCACATCGGCTTAATTCAAATAACTCTTTTTAAATGACTCCTACGGGAATCGAACCCGTGTTACCGCCGTGAAAGGGCGATGTCTTAACCGCTTGACCAAGGAGCCGCTATAAATGGCATTTTGTTTTTCAACTCAGCGACGTATGTTATCATATCATACCTTTATCGATTTTGCAAGCATTTTTTACAAAAAAATACAATCAAACTAATTTAAATAATTCACTCCCGAAATTATGATTCCAAATGCCACACTGTTGTATTCGAAAACAGTAAGCGCCATAAACATTCCACTACACATGTACAGATTCTTAAATGCACTCTCCACTACTCTATATGTCAGAAATCTAAAAGACACTCCGCATTGGACTAACTATTTTAAATATTATAAAGAGTCCGTAAGCATAAATGTTTACGGACTCTTCTTACTCCCCGAGCGGGGCTCGAACCTGCAACAACTCGGTTAACAGCCGAGTGCTCTACCATTGAGCTATCGAGGATTATTCTGTTTCCAAGGGTATGCACCCTCAAAACCACATACAGTATAACATATTCTTTAAGACATTTCAACCGGAAAACCATCTGACTTGATCTCTTTTC
>NZ_CALPCM010000086.1:0-4358 GCF_943193015.1 Hominisplanchenecus murintestinalis | reverse complement strand
GTGTTACAATTCATTTTAGATACCTCTCTGTTCAATAAGATTTTCACTAACCTGCAAGTCAGTAATCTTATTTTACTTTGAGGTATTTTTTTCTCAACCTTCTTTCTTGGAATTCCCTATACTTGAATTATACAGGAAGCTCCTGTGTCTTTTTTCCTCTTAATTTCACAAGTTTTCTGCCTATAGCATTTGAGTCCATTTCAAACAATAAACCATCCCCCTTTCACTCACATTTCGTGTTTCCTTTCATAATGTACACGTTTTGTAAAATTAGTTCTTGATTTTTTTCACGAAATGTGTAATAATCTAATTACACAGTAAAGGATGGTGGGGAAAATGCCTGAATTCAAAGATATGCTTAAATACTTTCGTATAAAAGAAGGTTTGTCTCAAAGTGAACTTGCTGAAAAATTAGGAATGTCAGCATCTCGTATAAGTATGTACGAAGTAGGAAAACGAGAACCTGATTTTGAATCAGAGGAAAAAATAGCCGATTTTTTTAATACAGATTTAAATACTTTGCGTGGAAGAGACGTTGAAACAAATTCAAATAAAATTTCTGATCCCGATATTCGAAGAATCCAGCGTGCAAGAGAAAAAATGTCAGAACAAGAAAAAAGCAAAATGATGAAGATCCTTGAAGCTTCATTTGATGATTACTTTGGAGATGATTTTATTGACGAAGATAATGATTGAGCGCGCAAGAAGGAATGAAATAAAAAACGTTGTTATCAACGCTTTAGTTCATGCAAATGTCCCATATTTACCTGTAGATGTAAAAAAAATTTGTAAATCCTATGAATTTATTCGCTTAATACCTTTCAGTGTTCAAATGAAACATCGTGGAATGTCTTACGAAGAAATTCTGGCTCAATGTCAAACAAAAGATGCCTGTGCGGATTACTATGCTTTAAAAGATAAATACATTATTTACTACAACGATATTGATAAAGTTGCTTTTATAAACTCAAACAGATATCGCTGGAGCATAGCTCATGAACTTGGTCATATTTTACTTAATCATCATAAAATCTCTGACAAAATGAGGATTTTTAGATTTAATTTATCTAATGAAGAGTACAACCACTTCGAGGCAGAAGCCGATTATTTTGCCCAACTTCTATTAGTTCCACATGCCGCATTATTAGGTTTTAAAATAAGTACCTCTAATCAACTACAAATTATGTAAAATATCAAGTCCTGCATCGCGGAGGCGATACTATGAATTTATAGAATGGAAATCACACCTAAACGCGAAAGACCAGTACGATAAGAGAGTGTTTTCATACTACTCTTATTATATATTTAAGCGAAAATGTAAAAATTGCGACGCAGGAATTGTACAACGCTATGGGAAATACTGCCCTATATGCGGTTTCAAAAATACTTTAGAATGGGGAGATGGCGATAAAATGAAATATCCTTTCCATAGAAACTCATGAAAACGGAAAATTGACAAAATGTCCTATTTGCGGTAACGAAGTTACTGGTATTACAGGTAACTTCTGCCAAATATGCGGAATGAATCTGGTAAATAAATGTGTCTATGATGGATGTCAAAATACAGAAATACTCTCATCAAATGCTCGTTATTGTCCTATTTGCGGCGAAAAAAGTGCATTTTATAATAACAATTTGTTAAATTCTTGGGATTATAACAATGCTGAATCACCTGATGCTTTTATGAATATCCCTGATGATATTGATGAAGAATTACCTTTCAACTGAGCTTTAGCTATGGAAACGATTGCGTTTTAATAAAAATACTATAAAGAAAGAAGGACGGTTATGGGAATTACTGACATATTTAAAACAAAGCAATTCAAAAGCGATGCAGAACGGCTAGCTGATGAAAATGCATATCTTAAATCCTTGCTTACGCCAGAAATGCAACACGCGCATCAAATCCGCGATGAAATTCTTCGTTTGAATACCGAAAAGCAACATTTATAAAAAGAATTAAGCGATGTAAGAAAAGATTATGACAAATTGAATCGCTCTGTTGACTCTTTAGATGCGGCTATTAGGGAAAAGCAGAAGTATTTGGTTATACTTGATGATGAAATGCTGTATCAGGAATTTGGCTTATATACTCCGGTTTACAACCTGATGAACTCCGAAGCATACAAAGACAGACTCCAGGTTGTCCGGCAAAATCAGAAGTTGATGATAAAGAACAATACTGCCTCCAGTTTTCCTACAAATTTTACGTACAATAACAGTCTGGCTCAGGAAAAAAAGCTGGTCGCCGATAATGTGAAACAAATACTAAGAGCTTTCAACAACGAATGTGAGGCGATTATTGATAAAGTAAAATTCAATAACGTAGAATCTATCCGCAAAAGAATTATCAAATCCTGTGAAGATTTAAATAAGCTAAATTCCAAGATGCATATAGCAATTACCCCGTCCTATCTTGATTTAAAGCTTCAGGAAATGAATCTTTGCTATGAATATGCAATGAAAAAGCAGGAGGAAAAAGAAGAAGCCCGCAGAATCCGTGAAGAACAACGTGAAGCCCAAAAACTTCAGCGGGAAATTGACGAGGCAAGAAAGAAAAGTGAAAAGGAACGGACTCACTACAGCAATGCCTTGCAAAGAATCCTTTCACAAATGGAACATGCATCTGTTACTGAACGGGAACTTTTAGAAAGCCGTCGCACCGAAATTGAAAATCAGCTTTCTACTATCGAAAATGAACTTAGGCAAATTGACTACCGCCAGGCAAACCAAAAAGCTGGATATGTGTATATCATTTCCAATATTGGTTCTTTTGGGAAAGATATTTATAAAATAGGGATGACTCGCCGCTTGGAAGCTACTGACCGCGTGGATGAGCTTGGTGACGCTTCCGTTCCCTTTACCTTTGATATCCACGCTATGATTTTTAGTGATGATGCCCCTGCTCTCGAAGCAGCTCTGCATCGGGCATTTGACTCTAAAAAAGTAAATATGGTAAATACTCGTAGAGAATTCTTCCACGTGACGCTTGAGGAAATTGAAGAAGTTGTGCGTAAAAATTATGATAAAACAGTGGAATTTGTAAAGACTCCCGCCGCCGAGCAGTATAGAGAATCACAAATGATTCGCCGCGGTATAGGAGTTCCGGAATTAGAGCACCAGGAAGTAGAGGTTTCTGATATTGTTCCCGCAAGACAGCAAATTTCCCGTGCCGTTCCCCAAAACCAACAATCTTGTAGCAAAGGAGCAAATCTGGCTACGCCGTCATCAAACCTAAAGCAAAAACGTACATATTCATCTAAGGAAATACTTCGTACAAAATGGGGAACTTACAAAATTCCTGAACCGTACAAAGTTGATTTTACCAGAGGACCCCGGCATGATTTGACAAAGATAGCTGATTAAAATAAAAAACCTCCCCTGCGCAACAAAAACCTGAAAGTAATCAAACGTAGGAAAACATGATTAAATCGCTTCGGCGTTTTAATCACCGCGCCAATTCGAACACTTTTAACAGAAAGGAGATTTTTATTATGATGTACCCATTTATGACACTCAACGATGACACCGAAATTACCCATTCCGAAATGAAACCAGATGGAAAGGTAAAGGTCTATATAGAAACGCCAGATGAAAAATATTGTTTTCGTCATGCCACATGCTGGCTTCCTGCTTACAAGTGGGAGGATATTTATCACTTTTCTGAAACGGATATTGCAAAATTCCAGGAAATTATAGAATCAACCGCTCATCTTATTTTGGAATTCTCTCAGGAAGGAGGATTTTGCAATGCCGCAAATCTTTAGATTCGGTTCTTATTGGGTCTATTTCTGGACAAATGAAAACAAACCGCTTGAACCAATACATGTCCATATTTCACAAGGACATCCTTCCGCTAACGCAACAAAAATCTGGATTACAAAAACAGGTAAATGCTTGCTTTGTAATAACAATTCAAAAATACCAGAGCGAACACTCCGAAATATGATGCGTATGATTGAGGCCAGAAATACCGATGTTATTCAAAAATGGTTGGAGTATTTCGACGAAATCAGGTACTTTTGTTAAAAGCAAAAACCGCCCCTGCGCCAACAGGAACGGTTTCCACATAGATTCCTATACAGTCCCGGAGGACGGTATAAAACCACTCAACAGGAAAATTATACCACAAACCTCCTGGGCTTGCATAGCCCATTTTTTATACCCATTTTACGTTTTAAGGAGGAACGAACTATGGCAAAACGAAAGAAATACCCGAAGCTCCCCAACAGCTTCGGCTCCATCAAGTACCTCGGCAGAAACCGCCGCAACCCCTACGGTGTCTACCCGCCCTGCACGGAGTTCACGTTAGACGGCATACCTGTCACAAAGAAAGCCCTCTGCTACGTGGACGACTG
>NZ_CALPCM010000085.1:0-4569 GCF_943193015.1 Hominisplanchenecus murintestinalis | reverse complement strand
GGTAAGTGCGCCTTTTTTGCTTTAAAAATAATTTCGATTTTTCTCATTTTGCTATTGACATTTATTAGCTGGACTTCATTTGCCAGCGTCGTTCGTAACCCCATATTTGCGTGCCAGAACACCCCTCAACCATTTGTAGTTAACTCTTAACCCTCCCGTTGATTTCCCTCTCTTATCTCTTTGATATACTAATTCTACTACAACTTGTTCCCTCATATTTTTAAGCGATTAGGCCGCAGGATATACTGAATGTTGGCACTGATATTTTTGAATACAATAAACCTCGTCCTTTGAATTTCTGTTTTCTTGGCAAAATGTTTGAATTTCCAAATTATGAAGTTTCCGATAAGCTGCGGCTAAGGCTATCAACACATCTTTGGTACTAGCAAGGCATTCCGGCAAACTGTACTCGACGGACGCTGCTCTACTTATATCATCATACCCATAAACAATTTCATCAGACGGACAAACCATCCCAAGTTCTATTAACCTGCTCTTAAGATCTTCAATTCGCCATACAATCTGCTGCTCCGGACTAGGATAGCTTCTGTCCAATTCACCCTTTTCGTATTGCAATTCTAAATTCAACTCAGAAAAATAACCCACGACAGTTCATCTCCTATTCGCTTTTTCCGAGATATTCCTGGATTTGTTCATAATAATCGTTTACGGCTTCATTTCCATACTTCTCGGCATCACGTTCGAGCCGTTGTGAGTAATAGAGGTAATATGACAATCTAGAATCTCCAGTCGGTGTAATATAATTGTCCATCTCATCTTCATAGACACTTGCAGAATCCAACAAAAGAAGGTTGGCATATTTTGCAGTGTCATCACTGTTTCTTATTGCTTCCAGCATATTTACCTGATATCTTTGATACCTATGGTACAGTTCATGACACAACACCTGGCAAATTGAATATGCCGATGCATTTGTATCAACAATATAATTGTATGAAAGCGTAATTTTATCCGTCTCATGATTGTACTGACCTAACAATCCTTCTTCCAAATATGCAAGTTCCAGGGCGGGTGCAGAATCTCGCATACCAAGATAACGGCATTCAATACGGCAAATGGTTTGAAGCACATCCATCTTCTCATCAATAGTTAACTCCGGCCATCCACCATCGGGATCCATTTTTACAACTGTATCTATATTGGCAGAGAGGGAATTCTCATAATCTGGGACAGCATTTTGACTGCTAGAAACCAAATACTCAATATCACTCATGCTGATTGTGTAATGGCTATTTATCAGCACTTTTCCATAAATACATACGGCAATCAGTAATATGGAACAAAGAATACGAGAAAAGTGTACGCCTTTGGAAATCAATACACTTTTTCTAAGTCCAGTCTTTTTTATTCCCCTTGTGTTAGCCAAGGCTAACAAAACTGCTGTGATTAGCGAAATAACCATTCCAATGCAAATGATTGTCTGTATTCTCTCCGAATACTTACACATATTAAAAGCTTCATATATCAATACCGGAATGCAAGCTCCAGAAAGCAAACTAATCCAATTGCGCTCTCTTTTAATTGAAAGCGCCATACCGCCTGCACCAAGAATTACAGTAAGAACAATCAGGCTGATCAGTTTATTTCCGTAAACAGAAAACGTTGCAGCGTATCTCACATAAAGAAGTACTACAATAATTTCGAATGCTACAGAGAGCTTTGCAAAGCAACCAGGTGTAAACTTGTTATGAGAGAATCTTTTTTCAAACCTTGTTTTTTCCATATTCATACCCATCCTTTCCTATTTTTATAGTGTTCCTATAATTGCAAAAATGGCGTCTCCAACTATCAGCACCCAGAACAAAGCTTTGGAAAGCATTATGAAGCCAAACAGACAAAAGCTGGCATACCCAGTAAATCCACTGTGAAATAGTTTTCTCCGGTGTTTTGCATTCATAATCCATTTTTTTGCAGTTTCGCTAATACTCTCAAAGCCTAATAGTGCACTTAACGCGGCTTCACCATCCAGTCCTTCCGCTGGAAGCAAATTGACAGCAGCCAGAATACAATTTATCTGAGCAGCAGCAATAAAGGTATAATCTGTCGTTGAGCTCAGAACCGATCCTGCGAAAAGAATTCCTGCGATTAAGAGATTTACGAGAATTCCAGAAAGTGCAAGGTTTAACTTCTCCGCTTTGGTTGCATTCTTTTTCTCTTCATGTGCCACATATGCCCCAATAGGGAACAGTCCCAATAAGAGAATACCTGCATCACTAAAGTTGTATTTTGCAGAAATACCCGCGACTAAATGCCCCATTTCATGAGCTGCCAGGCTAATGAAGATAAGTGCATAATACTCGATAGTATTGAACTCATAATATAAAGCCTCCTCAGTTGTCAGTTTAAGAATAATCCCGACAACAAACATGATTATGGATAAGAACGGCAGCAACTGGTTCGTTAATACACACAAGGGACGGTATTTCCTGGCTCTAGAGCCAATAGGGAAAAGGATAAAACGGTTAAAAAATTCGTCGTCTGATACAAAGCGAGAAGTTCTGATTATCCCAAGACGCTTAAGTTCTTCAACTGTTTTCTTTCCCCCACAGTGCCTGAGCCTCAAGGGTTTCGTTCCGTCAGCATGAACCAAAGCCTTATAAAGCTCATAACTGATTTCAAATTCCCCGCCTTCACCATTCTCCACAAAGTAATGTATCTCATCAGAACCTTCGTAGCTAAAAGTTCCGATAGTGATACCTTCTTTTAACATCGGATACATCTGTAACACCTCTTTGTTATCTTTATGATTAAACCTTACCATAATTTAGAATTGAGGTTTTTTAGGCATATCCAATGCAGAAAAGCGGTGAGTGAATCCTTCTAAGGCTCACTCACCGCTTCTCGCATTTATCGCTATTCATTTACTACATCCCGAAGAATCAAATCGCGGGTAATAAATCTCCATACATTGCATTCGTTTGACCTACCGCTATTATTCAACAGACATCCACCTTTGCATACAGGGAAGTACTTACAGGCTACGCATCGCTTTGAATCAAAAGGACTGTACTTTGTATGTGCATTCTCATCAAATATTGTTAGTACGTTTCCGATACTACGTTCCATCTGTCCCACTAATGAAATACACTTATATACCCATCCATACGGATCAATAACGTAAGCATTGGGAGCATCCATTGTACACGAATTAATTTTGTATTCCGGAGACATTTTTTCAACAGCGTTCGTAAAACCAAGCTTTTCGCACAGATCTCTAAACCTCAGAAACTCTGTTGAAAACTCACTCATTCTGAACAGGTTCGTATCGCATGGATTACAAAAGTGATCGCAGCCAAAGGCCTTCATCATACCCAAATTCACATCGATATCGGAGAGACCGTTTTCAGAACAATACAAAAGCAGTTCATGCGCGCTGTCAATATTACTTTTATCAACATTAATTCTAAGATGAACTTTAGCGTTCGATTGCTCTTGAATAAGCTTCATGTTCCCAACGATTTGATCAAACGAAGCAGCATTGTCCAGCAAAGGTCTTCGCATTTCATGAACGTCCTTCATACCGTCAAGTGTAATCTGAATTGAACCGATTCTATATGTATCTAATAATCCAATATTCTCTGGATTGAATGCGTATCCATTACTAATCATAGAAGCCGAATACAGAACATTATGCCGTTCACAAATCTCAACAAATCGTTCAGAAAGGAATTGTATTGTTCCAAAATCCAGCATAGGTTCGCCACCATACCAAACTACACTAATGTTCGTACCGCTCATTGCATGCTTTTCTACGAGTTTTAAGATAGCCTGCTTCACATCATCAGTCATATAAACCTTAGGATGGGATTCATAGCAATAAAAGCACCTAAACTGGCAATCCAATGTAGTAGCAATGATTAAATGTAACTCATTTGAGAGCAGTTCTCTGGAATCATATTCTGCTTTGATTTCAGCGAGTTCATCTGTCTCTAATCGAACAATGAACCCGTTTTCCACTAAATCGGGAACATCCTCTTCCTTGAGAATGAAATCTTCAAATGAAGAAATAGCCTGGGAATAAGTGTTGTAGACCAGCCCCATACCTTCATCCAAATAAATATTGTATGCCGAAAATTTATACTTGCTTGCCATCGTTGATGGCATTCTCAAAAAGCACTTACTATCATTCATGGCAGTGTTCTCCTCTCTCATAATAAAAAACAGGAATTGACGTAAGGAAAAAACATTGTTTGTTACTGACTTGATATTAGTACTGCATTGCGCTTGCCGGGGAGCAGTTCATGCAAAGAACATTTCTCTTACTAGACTTTCTGATAATCTTCATAGTATCAATCCTCCTTTCCATAGATGGTCGTCAATTCCTGTTTCCGTTTTTTGCGGAGACTCAAGTCTGCCGCTGTTCAGCAACTTTCCCATTGCTATGGTCAAAGTATAGCAGAGTTTAGAATAACATTTTTTTAAGAAAATACCGTCAACAAGGTATAAAAAAGTGTCTTCGACACTTCAACCCCCTAGCCCCCATTCATGGGGGAATTAGGGGTTTCTTTTTCTTTTGTTTTCCTGCATAATAGTCTTATGAGCATACTA
>NZ_CALPCM010000084.1:0-5003 GCF_943193015.1 Hominisplanchenecus murintestinalis | reverse complement strand
CTTCACAGCCAACACTATCAAGATTTTTCAACCGTATGGATGAAGATACACTCCTGCAGTTTGATGACATTGATAAATGCTCATGTACGGTAAAGAAGCAAGCAACCGAAAACAAGAGATAGACCGCCAGCACCACACTATTCCAAACCAAAGAAACCAAAGACAAGCATTATGGAAATGTGCATAACAGGCTATGGAATCATGGATAACTCTATTCACAGTACATGGAAAAGCTAAAGGGCAGCTTTCCCACGTCCTGCAAACAGAGTTACCCACAATTCCATGAGATAGCCAGTTATACACATTCCCACAATGCCGACTGCTACGGAATCCCTCTTTCCTTTCTTTCATAAAATTTTATTATTGGACAAAATAGAACAATTTATCGCTATTCCGTTTTCTCGGAATGGTAAAAAATGGAGTAAATTCATAAAATCTATTGACTTTTAGAACAATGTTCAATACAATATATTTGAACGTTGTTCAAGAAAGGAATATTGCTATGGATAAAAATGCCAATGTAAAAAATCGCATTATTGAAGTTACAACGGAATTGATTGAAAAACATAACGGCAACATTAAGGACATAACCGCCCGTATGATTGCCACAAAAGCAGATGTTGGATTAGGTTTAATCAACTATCACTTTGGTAGTAAAGAAAAATTGATAACGGAATGTGTGCAGCGCATTATCGGAAAAGTAGTTACAGAATTTCAAATGACGAACCAATATGAAACAGATAAAGAACGCTTAATGGATTGTGCTACTAATGTTTTCAATTTTCTGTTTGAACATTCTGCTATTTCACGTATTTCTATTTTGGGTGATTTACAAAATTATACGGAAAACTGTAATTCTGTACTTACACAACGGGGCTTTTCGCTGTCTTTGAGAAATGATATTTCAAATGAGGATAAATCCATGTTTGTATTTATTCTTACTGTTGCAATGCAGGCGGCATTTTTAGGAAGTGAGACAATCAAACAATTATTGGGGTATGATTTTACGAAAACCGAGGATAGGGCAACATATATCAATAAATTGGTTGGTATTCTTTATAAAGGAACGGTGCAGATTGATGAATAAGAAAATAGGAGTGTATAGCTCTTGTGTTAATTTCATTGCGGTAATCTGTTTTGCTATGTCTATGCTATTTGACTTTGATTATGGCAGCTACTTTTTCTCTATGTTCATTGCATTCAGTTTTGTAGCTATGGTATGTGGATATGCCCACTTTGCTGAAAAGGAAGTAAAATTAGCGGGTTGTGTTTCAGTAGCCTTTTCCGTCATATACGCAGCTATTATTTTGTTAGTTTATTTTGCTCAGCTAACAACTGTACGATTAGATGATTTAACACAGCAAGCTGTTGCACTTCTTGATTTTCAGCAATATGGATTGCTATTTAACTATGACCTGTTGGGTTACGGGGTTATGTCATTAGCTACACTATTTGCCGGATTGACGATAAAACCACAGAAAAAGATAGATAAATGGCTGAAATATCTGCTCATGGTACATGGCGTGTTTTTTATCTCTTGTTTGATTATTCCTATGCTCGGAGTATTCAAAACGGATAGTCTGACGTGGATAGGTATAGCTGTATTAGAGTTTTGGTGCGTTTATTTTTGTCCTATTGGTATTTTATCCTTTTTGCGTTTTCGTAATTGCAAGGAATGAGGTCTATAATGAAAAGAATAGAATGGGTACATTGTCCTGTTTGCGGGAGCAAAACAAGATTACAGATACGGGCAGATACAGAATTAAAAAATTTCCCTCTTTACTGTCCGAAATGTAAACAGGAAAGCTTGATTAACGCAAAAGATTTACAGGTAACAGTTATTAAAAATTTGTATAAAAAAGAGCCAGACGCATAGACGCAGAGCCGACAAGACTTGTGAGAAATCACAACTTGTCGGCTATTTTCTTGAAAATAAAATGCTAAAGGTATGCCGGAAGATAATCATGGGGAAGCAATCTAAAACGTCACCCCTTGAATTATAAAATGCAACAGTAAACCAAGCACCGCCCCATGTGGGAGAAAGGGGGAAATCACCTATGCCTTGCACAGAAGCATACAAAGAACACATCATGTATACCTTTAACGGCTTTTGCAAGACCGTCATACGCTATGCAGCACTCAACGCATGGCGTGACAGAAGCAGACGGCGGCAAAAAGAAATATCCCTTGAATACCTCACAGAAGAAAAGTTTTACCCTTTAGGCACAACAGACAAATATTTTGAAGCACCCTATGAAGAATACCCTATAACGATATGCGGTCAGACAGTTATCCTCACCAATGGGGAGCTTGCAACCGCCCTGTTATCCCTGCCGGAGAGAAACCGGGAAATCATTTTCCTTTACTTTTTCGGGGATTACACACAACAGGAAATCGGGGAAATGTATGGACGCTGCCGGAGTACGACCGGGTATCTAATCCGCAGGACTTTAAAACTCCTGCAAAGGGAAATGGAGGTGCTTTCGCATGGGGAATCCGAACCTTTTGCCCTATGAAACGATTGTCCGGGCGACCAGCGGAGAGCCGGAAGCGGTGGACGAGGTTTTACGGCATTACAGCAAGCGCATCCGAATTGCCGCCATTGAAAACGGGCATATCGACAGGGATACCGAGGACAGCATAAAACAACGGCTTGTCGCTGCTTTGTTCAAGTTCCGCTTTGATGAACAGGAAGTATAAGAAATCGCTTTCATTTTTGGGAAAACGGATATATAATAAAGCAACGACAAATCGAAAGTTGACGCCGATGAAAATGAATGAAAGGAGAGAACACCTATGTTCAATGCAGGAAGCAGGATAGTAAATAATTGGATATATCCTATTGACAAAGGCTATGTACTGATTGATACAGGGTATGAAAGCGGATTTGCACATTTTAAAAAGCAACTGGCAAAGATGCAAATAGCCCCTCAACAGATACGATATATTTTTTTGACACACGTTCACGATGACCACGCAGGTTATCTGAATGAAGTACTTTCGGAATGCTCTGACCTCCAAATCGTTATGAGCGACAAAGCATTAGAAAGATTATATAGAGGGCAAAACTCTTTTCATGGCGGTTGCACAACTAAGATTGCCTTGTTCTTTTGTTATTTAATGAAATTCGTTGGCAAAGGTAAGCATTTGTTTCCCTCAATAAAGCAAGAATATCAATGTAGATGTATTCAAGTGACCGAACAAAACCGTAAGCAAGTGGAACTTTTACTGCAAGGAAAAATTATTGATACTCCCGGTCATACCGCCGATTCCATATCGCTTTTACTAAATGACGGTTCTCTATTCTGCGGTGACGCTGCTATGAACGGCTTGCCAAGTTTACATAGAATAACCATTTGGGCAGAGGACAAAACGGCTTTTCTGAAATCTTGGGAAACAATCATTGCACTCAGACCAAATCTAATATATCCGGGACATGGCAAGCCGTTTGAATATGAAGACCTTAAAATAAATCTAAAACGAGCAAAAAATATGGAATTGTTACCGATTCAATAACTTCCAGTTTGTAGAATTGTAGCCATACCGAAAAACTGAATAACCGCCGTTACATAGAACGGCACACCAAGACAGGAAATCAAGAAAAGGTTTCCTGTTTTTTTGCGCCCATTTTTGGCATTTTTGAAAATCGCCAGTATTATGCCGTGCAAAGGGGATAGAAAGAAATTTCTTAAAAATCCCGCCTATTCCGGCTTGTGTGGTTTTGTAAGAAATAGAGGGAAATTTCCGCAAATCACCGTCATTTTTGCTTTGCGTGGTGTTGTAGGTAGTAGGGGGAGAAATCCCGCCGCATAGCTGGCAGAATCCACGCCCTGCCCGCCGGAGGTATCAGCAAAAGCCCACACAGAGGAAGCCGTCACTTTCTTAGAGCAAGATTCTACCACAGTACCAAATTTCGCCTACCGGTTCATTTTGTCCTATGGGAATCTTGTTGGGGTTGCCACCCCAAGCCCGCCTTTTTGCGGCTTGCGCCGCTTGAAAAATCCCCGAAAAAATTTTTCGGATTTTTCAAAAAAACACTTCCGCTTTACCCCCTGTTTTTCTCCTATTAGTGAGAGGGCAAAGCATAAAAAGAAAGGAGTTGAAAGCCATGAAAAGATACAACACGCCCCATCGCCACCGGGTAATCAAGACACGCTTGACCGAGGAAGAATACGCCGAGTTTTTCGAGCGTGTCACCCTCTGCAAAATGAGCCAAGCCGAGTTTATCCGGCAAGCACTTACCAAGTCGAGCATACGCCTGGTCATTACTGTTTCCCCGGTCAATGATGAACTGCTTTCTGCCGTTGGGAAACTCACAGCCGAATACGGGAAAATCGGCGGCAACTTGAACCAGATTGCCCGCTGTCTAAACGAGGACGGCGCACCTTATAACGCCCTCTCCCAAGAGGTACGAGCCGCCACAGCGGAGCTTGCCGCCTTGAAGTTTGAAGTCTTGCAGAAAGTAGGTGAAGCCGTTGGCAACATTCAAACATATCAGCTCTAAAAATGCCGATTACGGAGCTGCCGAACAGTACCTAACCTTTGAGCATGACGAGTTTACCATGAAGCCCACACTGGACGGAAACGGGCGGCTTCTCCCCCGTGACGATTACCGCATATCTTCCCTTAATTGCGGTGATGAAGATTTTGCAATCGCCTGTATGCGCTCCAATCTGAAATACGGCAAGAACCAGAAACGGGAGGACGTAAAGAGCCACCACTATATTATTTCCTTTGACCCCCGTGACGCACCAGACAACGGCTTGACCGTAGACCGGGCGCAAGCGTTGGGCGAGCAGTTCTGTAAAGAGCATTTTCCCGGACATCAAGCGTTGGTATGCACCCACCCAGACGGGCATAACCACAGCGGCAACATTCATGTGCATATCGTAATCAATTCTTTGCGGATTGCCGAAGTGCCGCTATTGCCCTACATGGAAAGACCAGCCGACACAAGGGAGGGCTGCAAGCACCGCTGTACGGACGCAGCTATGGAGTATTTC
>NZ_CALPCM010000083.1:0-5004 GCF_943193015.1 Hominisplanchenecus murintestinalis | reverse complement strand
CCGTCAAGGAGAGCCGGGGGCGGCTATCCTATCTCACCCCGGACAGGACGAAGCCCATCACCGCCCGGAAACTGGGTAATGATTTTGACCGTGCCGCCATACTGGAAGCACTCACCATAAACGCACAGAACGCCGCCAGAGCCGCCGAAACACCCGCACCCAAACAGGAATACCCCCACAGCATAAAAGACCGCTTACAGCGTAACAGAGCCGCCATAAACGCCCCGAAAAATGACGGAGTACAACGCATGGTAGACATAGCCGCCAAGAGAGCCGAGGGCAAAGGGAAAGGCTACGAGAAGTGGGCGAGTTTGCACAATCTGAAGCAAATGGCGGCGACCATGAGCATTTACGAGGAATCTGGCTTTTCTTCCCCGGAAGAACTGGAAGCCGCCCTTGCTGCCGCCAGCGCAGAGCTGTCAAACGTCCATGCGGAACTGAAAGCCGTGGAAAGCACTTTGCGGGAGAAAAAGGACTTACAGAAACAGCTATTGGCGTACATCAAGACCAAGCCAGCCCGTGACGGATTGCGGGCGCAGAAAACGGAGAAAGCCCGGAGAGCTTACCGGGAGCAGCACGAAAGCGAGTTTATCATTTCCGAATCTGCCGCCCGGTATTTCAAGGCACAGGGAATCTCCAAGCTGCCAGCGTCCAAAGCCCTACAAACGGAGATTGAGCAGCTTACCAAAGAGAAAAACGCCCTTTACAACGAGTACCGGGAGAAGAAAGCGAACGTCCGGGAATTGCAGACCGTGAAAAGCAATCTTGACAAGATATTACGCCGTGAGCCGGAACGGGGAAAGGGGCGGGAAAATGAACGGTAAACGCCCCTACATGGACTATCCACAGTACAGAGCCGCCCGCCGCCTTGTGCATGAGTGCTGCAACTACGATAACGGCAACTGTATCTTGCTGGATAACGGCGAGCCTTGCGTATGCGTCCAGAGTATCAGCTATTCGCTTATATGCCGCTGGTTTAGGATAGCCGTGCTGCCGCTGGACGGGAAACTGGAAGCCGCCCTACTCCACCGGGCAGACAGGAAACACTGTACCGAGTGCGGCGGGTATTTTCTCCCCAAGTCAAACCGGGGGAAATACTGCCCGGACTGCGCCGGACGCATGAAAAGAATCAAAGCCGCACAGCGCAAGCGGAAACAGAGGGATAAATGTCACGCTTTAGGATATTCCAGACCCCCGTAAATCAAGGCTTTTTTGACCGCCCTCAACGGGTAGCCGATACATTTATCCTTTACCCCCGAAAATGCCGTTTTAACTGCGTAACAGAAGCCACAGACAGGAGGTGAGAACCATAACCGAATACATCACAGCCGACACCATTATGCCGCCGTTTTTCCGATACCCCCGTTTTCTGCTGAAAATGGACTTGTCACAGACCGCAAAGCTGCTTTATTCGCTGCTCCTTGACCGTTCCGAACTCTCACAGAAGAACGGCTGGCAGGACAGCGAGGGCAGGACATACATTGTCTACCCTGTTTCGGAGATAGCGGAAATGCTGGATAAAGGCAGCACCGCCATAAAAGCCGCACTGAACGAGCTGGACGCTGCCGGGCTTCTGGTGAGGGAACGCCGGGGCTTCTCCGCACCGAACCGCCTTTATGTGAAAGTGCCGCAAGTGCCAGTGGTACAGTTTTCCGACCATATGACCGCCATACAGTCGGAAAACCGACCCTCTGATAGCCGGAAAAGCGACCCTCATAAGGACGGAAAACCGACCTTTGCGTTGGACGGAAAACCGACCCCTAACCAACTTACTATAAACAAACTAAAAGAGAACCAACTAAAAGGAGCGAGTGAGAAGCCGCCCGCCCCATTTGGCAGATACCAGAATGTTTTCCTCTCTGAAAGCGAATATGCGGAGCTGAAAGAGGAATACCCGGACAGGCTGGAACGGTTCATTGAGGAATTAAGCCAGCATATAGCCGCCAACGGGAAAAGCTACATCAACTATGCCGCCGCTATCCGTATATGGGCGGGGCGTGACAGGAAAGGCACGGGGAAGAAAGGAATCCCCGATTATTCCTACAAAGAGGGCGAGAGCCTTTGACAACAGAGATAGAACGCCCCGTAAACAGGGCGTAAAAAACCATGAACAAGGAGGAAGATTTTATGAGTGATTATGATAACGCCATTTTCCGGCTTGCCACGGCACAGGAAGCAGAGCCGGAGGACTACATAGGCGAGGACGGGCTTTTATACTGCGGGAAATGCCGCCAGCCCAAAGAAGCCTACTTCCCGGAGGGCAAGACCTTTTTCGGACGTGACCGACACCCCAAAGAATGTGACTGCCAGCGGAAACGCCGGGAAACGCTGGAAGCCGCAGACCGGGAACATAAACACCGGGAGGAAGTGGAACGGCTGAAAAGAAAAGGCTTCACCGACCCGGCTATGAGGGAATGGACTTTCGGGAACGACAACGGGAAATGCCCGCAAATGCACAAAGCCTATTCCTATGTGGAGCAATGGGAACAGATAAGCACCGGGAACTATGGATTGATTTTGTGGGGGAATGTCGGCACGGGCAAGAGTTATTTTGCCGGGTGTATCGCTAACGCCCTCATGGAAAAAGAGATTTCCGTGTGCATGACAAACTTTGCCTTGATACTCAACAACCTTGCCGCCAGCTTCAAAGACCGCAACGAATATATCTCCCGCCTTTGCAGCTTCCCCCTGCTTATCCTTGACGATTTCGGAATGGAGCGTGGCACGGAATACGGTTTAGAGCAAGTCTATAACGTGATTGACAGCCGATACCGCAGCAGAAAGCCGTTGATAGTCACCACAAATTTGACGCTGGAAGAATTGCAGAACCCGGAGGACACGCCCCACGCCCGCATTTATGACCGCCTTATTGAAATGTGTACCCCCGTCCGCATTACCGGGGAGAATTTCAGAAAAGCCGCCGCAAGGGAGAAAATGGAACAGCTTAAAAAGCTGCTGAATGGAAAGGAGATTTGCCTATGACCGACACGCCCAAGAGAAGCACCGCCACTACCGCCCGCCGCCCGGATTGCGTGACCGAGGTACGCCGGGGGAACACCGTCCTTGTGGTTTCCGGCTACTTCAAGCAAGGCACGACCGCCACCGCCGCCGACAAGATGATGAAAGTGCTGGAAGCCGAAAGCGCAGCCGGACACAAGCCACCTTTTACCACCTAAGCCGTGATATGGAAAAGCGGTCATGCCGGGGAGCGTGACCGCAAGAATTAAATATGGATTTGGAAATCAGCAAAATCAAATATACCGTCGCCTTGCTCTAATCTGCCTTCTCCTGCTAATTGACTAAAGGCTTTTTCAATCCTGTTTATTATATTTACAGGAATATTTAGCTGGTGATGTGCGGGCAAAACACGTTCTACGTCCAAATGCTGAATCTTTTTAACAGACTGCCAAAAAAGTTGAGGGTCTGTTGTGGGATAAAAAGCGTCAAGACAGCCGCTATATATCAAGTCGCCGGAATACAAGTATTTCCGTTCCGGTTCATAGAAACAGCAATGACCGGGTGAATGACCGGGAGTGTGAATAACTGTTATTTTTCGCTCTCCCAAGTCCAAACAATCACCGTCATGTAAAATTTGTTGCGGAGAAATTTTAGGCAGTTGATAACTGTCAATGGAAAAATCCAAAGGAAAATCACAGGGCTTACATACAAGATTATGTTTTACTGCTTGTAACGGAATGGGAAATTTGATTGATAACCACTCTTTTTCCGCTTCGTGGACTGCAATATTTTCAAAATATTTATGACCGCCAATGTGATCCCAATGTATATGCGTTGTTACAACCAAGACAGGAAGCAAGGTTAAGCTATCCACCACTTTTTTGATATTTGCAACTCCTAATCCAGTATCAATCAGTAATGCGTTTTTTACTCCGCATAACAGATAACAGTGGGTTTCTTCCCAATGCTTATCCTCATTGATTGCAAATGTATTATCATCAATTTTACTTACAGAGAACCAATTATCCATTTGCCACCTCTCATATCGCTAAAGCTATTGTTTGAAAACAAAGATAGTATAGCACAGAAATTTGAAATTTTCCACCTCAAACACTTTGCGATAAACCTTTATAAAAAAATGTGATATTTTTCGATATAAAGTAGCAAAAAGGACTGTACAGCAAGCCCCGCCCTATGGTATAATAGACCTACGGAATAGTGGGGCTGGCTGTCGGAAATGGAGGAAACCATGACAAGACAGACCACCCAAAAACTGATTACCGCCCTATATCCGAGATTGTCGCACGAGGACACGCTCCAAGGCGAATCCAACTCCATAAGCAACCAGAAGCGAATCCTTGAAGCCTACGCAAAACAGAACGGCTTTTCCAACCTCAAATGGTACACGGACGACGGATTCTCCGGGGCAAATTTCCAAAGACCCGGCTTCCAGTCCATGCTGGCCGACATTGAAGCGGGGCTTGTGGGAACGGTTATCGTAAAGGATATGTCAAGGTTAGGGCGAAACTATCTTCAAGTGGGAATGTACACCGAAATGATTTTCCCACAGAACGGCGTCCGCTTCATTGCTATCAATGACGGCGTTGACAGCGCACAGGGCGACAACGATTTTGCGCCCTTGCGTAATATTTTTAACGAATGGCTGGTGAGAGATACGAGCAAGAAAATCCGGGCGGTAAAACGCTCAAAAGGCATGAGTGGGAAGCCCGTCACAAGCAAGCCCGTGTACGGCTACCTCATGGACGAGGACGAAAATTTCATCATTGACGAAGAAGCCGCCCCCGTGGTAAAGCAGATTTACAGCCTATGCCTTGCCGGGAACGGTCCGACCAAGATAGCCCGTATGCTCACAGAGCAGGAAATCCCCACGCCGGGAACGCTGGAATACCGCCGGACAGGGAGAACCCGCCGCTACCACCCCGGCTATGAGTGCAAGTGGGCGGCGAACACCGTGGTACATATCCTTGAAAACCGGGAATACACGGGCTGCCTTGTGAACTTCAAGACCACCACCCAATCCTACAA
>NZ_CALPCM010000082.1:0-5213 GCF_943193015.1 Hominisplanchenecus murintestinalis | reverse complement strand
TCTACCTTTTTGCTCATGTAATCACGAACAGAATACCTTGATTTTGCAATGTCTAAAAAGCTCATAAATTTTCCTCCTATCACTAAACTTGATTTTCAGGTTTCCCTGTACTATAATTATATCGCAAACAAATATAAAGGTAAGTACGCACTTTTAGGGTATATACTATTAAAAAAGTAAGTTAGGAGAATTTTTATGAGTATAAATTGCAAAAGTAGTTATAACTGTCCCGTAGAAGCTACGATTGACTTAATTGGCGGAAAATATAAATCAGTCATTCTTTGGCATCTCATGGGTAAAACCTTGCGATACAGTGAACTACATAAATTAGTCCCCAAAGCAACCGATAAAATGTTGGCACAACAACTAAGAGAACTTGAAAACGACGGACTGATAAACAGAAAGATCTACCCTGTCGTTCCTCCCAAAACAGAATATTCTTTAACGGATTTCGGCAATACTCTCGCCCCAATCTTAGATGCTATGTGTGATTGGGGCAGTGTTTATTTAGATGAAGTAAATACTCCGCCAACTTGCAGCAAATCCCAAAATTAAAACCCAATCTCTACAAATAGGAAATTGTATCTCTTTTTTATAGAGATTTTACATCGTTTAAGTGTAACTCTCATTTCTGTACAATATACTGACATAAAACTTTGCCGCACAATAGGTTACCGCATTGGGAACAATCGTATAGCCGCCGCAGGAAGAAACATTGATAAGCTGCGTCCCTTTCGTATCTTTAAAATCACGGACAAACAGGGAAGAAAAGATAGTGAGGGTTTCCACATTCAAATGCAGCATCCGACTGATTTTCTCCAAATTCTGATTCCCAATGCTGCCATAATTTCCAAATCCCGCATTGTTAATCCATGTCCGTAAAGGATATGATTTTATGCTTCCGTATAGATGGAAAACATTTTGAGGAACAGAGGAATAAGCTCCTCTGCTTTCTCTTTTTATCTTAATAAAGGCATATTCCCCGTCAATTTGTTAATCTGCTTTTTATTGCCGCAGATTGCGATACCAATATAATTCAATTTGACCTCTGAGGTGTTCGCCATTTTACCAATGAACTCATCGTAAGTTTTACACCCTTGTGCTAAATCAGAAAAATCAACAACCGTAAGTTCTGCAAATTTTGGCTCAAACAGTTTTGTTCTGAGATTTTTCAGTATCTCCTTATTTCCCTTTAATATCGGTACTGGAAACTGTATAATTCCCATGTGGGGATTGCCCTCTAAATCAAGCACATCATTCCCGACAACATCAGGCATTTTCATTCCCATAGTAATGCCGAGGATAGCGGCGGTGTTTGCAATAATCCCAAGCGGTAAGTTTTCATCAACCACAATGACACATTTTTCATTCTCTACATTCATTTTCACTTTCCTCTTTTCCTAAATTTAGGTTTACTTTCTGAAAGAAACAATCCGATTAAAGTAAGCCCTATTCCTACCGCAGCCATCCATGTGATTTCTTCCTTTAATACAATAACGGATGTGACGACGGTGATGACAGGGACTATATAGATATACACGCTTGTCTTAACAGCCCCAAGCACCTTGACCGCATAATTCCAAGTAACAAAACAAAGGGCTGATGCACCCAGACCTAAATATATAAGGTTTAGAGCATACTCTGGCTTTACAAACTTCTGCACATCCAGGCTAAAATCAAAAACAAAAAGGAATGGGATGATAAAAAGTATTCCGTATGCAAATATCCTCCTTGTAATTTGAATTGTATTATATCCATAGCCGCTGATTTTTCGTGTAAGCAAGGAATAAACTGCCCATACGAATGCCGCAACAATCGCTAAAATATCACCAATAGGATTCAGCTTCAGTTCTGAGCTGCTGAAACTGATAAGACATATTCCTGTGATGGCTACAATAAATCCAATAAAAAATTGCGCTTTCAGTTTTTCTTCTGTCTTTCGTAATACATGAGATAAAACAGCAGTAAAAAACGGAGCGACAGAAACAATAACGCCGACATTAGAAGCCATCGTATAGGTTAATGCTATGTTTTCAAACAGGTAGTATAAACATATCCCGCATAGCCCCGCCGCAGCAAATGTAAGCTCCTGCTTTTTATCTTTTATTCCTAATCGTTTTGGGTAAACAGCTATCAGCACAAGTAATCCCATCAAAAATCTGAAAAACAGTATCTCTATCGGTGTAAAATCTGCAAGCAGTATTTTGGTGGATATGAAAGTCGTTCCCCATATCACAATCGTAATCAGAGCTGTGATATGCCCTGTGCCAGTTCCTTTATCCATGATTATTGCCGCCCTCCTTGAAAATGCGTCCGTATGCGGCAGGCGACAGTCCGATGAACATATGAAAAAAATTTGAAAAGTGGCTCTGGTCTGAAAAGCCTGTCTGTATTGCGGCGGAGGCCGCAGATACGCCTTTCTCCAATAATTCCTTTGCTTTACCTATCCGTATTGTCTGAAGATACCTATATGGCGTAACCCCCTTTGATTTGGTAAACGCACGAAGCAGTGTGGATTTACTAAGACCGCTGCATTTACAAAGGTTTTCCAATGTGATATGCTCTGCAAAATGTTCTGACATAAATACGCAGGAACTCTCTATTTCTTCGCTGCACTCTGGAATACAGTTCTCAAAAAGTTGTCCGTATTGTTCGATAAGCAACGAAATAAGGAGCAGGAACATTTCTTCTTTTTCAAACTCTTCCCCACCGTCCATAATCATCTGATGCAAAGAATGGAGATAAAGATTCAGCTCATCATTTTCAATGACATTTTCCGAAAAAACAAGCAATGCCCTTTGCCCTGTTATTTCTTCTGCTAATGACAGCATCGTTTCTTTTGGAATATTCAAACCTCTGTAATTAAGCGTTTTACCGTCACATTGCGCACAACTGTGATTATCGTTCGGATTAAACAAGAGAATATTTCCCTGACCTACTATATATTCTTTATTTTTGCAGGACAAACAGCGTGTCCCTGCTTCCATAAACCCAATCACATAATAATCATGAAAATGATTCGGAAACGGCTGTACGATTCCCTCAAAACGATATGCTTCAAGATGTAAATCATCATCATAGCAGACTGTCCGTATTTCTTTCTGCATGGTAACACCTCCTACCCTATATTCTACTCAATATGTTTGTCGATTTCTTGTAAGATATCTTCATTTTCCAAAACACAGCTATAAAGGAAACAGGCAGAGGAATAAGCCCTTTGCCTGTTCTTTTCATCACAATATTTTGCAGACATCAATCCATTTTATAAAGCCAGAGCATTCTTCCAACTCTTCCAAAGAAAGCTCTATTGCACTATTCGGGCTGCCGCACGCAGGAAACACTGTATTGAAGCGTTTAAGCGATACATCTAAGTACGTTTCCACTCCCACATTTATAGCAAAAGGACAAACGCCTCCAATAGTGTGTCCGACTAAAGGCTCTGCTTCATCGAAAGACAACATTTTCGCTTTTGTGTCAAACCGGGCTTTGTACTTAGCATTATCAATCTTGGCATCACCCGGTGCAACAATCAATATTACTTCTTCGTCTATATGAAATGATAATATTTTAGCAATTCGGTTTTCTTCACAATGCAAAGCCTTAGCAGCAAGGGCGACCGTTGCACTTGATACTTCAAATTCCTGTATCCTCTCCGAAATATATTATAACATATCTAAATTTATTATAACATACTTATCCCCAAAATTCAAACTGTCTGAAAGAAAGCATAAAATATCAACTGTTGCTTTCTGAAATTCTGGAAAAATAAAAGAAATCGTTGTAGACTATCCAACAGGAGATGATGGTATATGAAAATGAGAGATGATTCTACCTGCCCTTTAGAATTAGTTCACGATATGATTAAAGGTAAATGGAAACCAATCATATTGTGGCGACTTCGGCTAGAGGCAACTTCTCTTTCAAAGTTAGAACAGGACATTGAGAGAATTACACAAAAAATGCTTCTGGAACATTTAAAAGAACTTATGGAATATTGTCTTGTCGATAAAAAATCACATTCTGGATATCCATTACATGTGGAATATTTTTTAACTGAACAGATGAAGAATCAAATTTTAGAAACATTGAAAATAATGTCCCATCGTATTCCTTGCCTTTTAAAATTGAAAAAGCACCAGAGAATACATCTTCTTTTGCATTTGTTTTAGAGGATAAAGACGCTTATCCAGTTGTTGGGTTTACATGGATTCATTAGTTAGGGGCAAATCTGAAAAAAAGCGAAGTGAAAGAAAATGAAAGCCAGACGGCAACTGACTTCATACAAGGGGCAAACAGTTGGATAAGCATACAAGGAAATCAACAGAACAGAGGGCAGGCAAGTTATTATGGCGACATGACACCTCCAGATAAAGCACATATATATGAACTCCATATATTTGCACTTGATGAGATGCTTGATTTAAAAAGCGGGTTCTACCTTAATCAACTCTTTAAAAAAATGGAAGTACACATCTTTGAAGAAGCCGTATTAAAAGAAATTTATGAAAAATAAATACTTTAAAGTCGGGCTAAGAACTATTAAAACGGTAATTTCTGTATTCCTATGTTTTTTCATAGATAATTACAGGCATGATAACACCCCTTCTTACGCAGCAATCGCATCCATATTATACACCCAGCCAGATATGAAAAATAGTCTGCGTATTGCAAAAAGCAGGGAAATATCAACCATAATCGGCGGCATGTCTGGGATGCTCTTTTTAACTTTAGAAAGGCGGTTTACTTCCATTTACCCAGAATTATTTAGAGAGCTGGTTTTATCGTTAATGCTTATTCCCCTCATTTACCTATCTCTGCTTTTAAAACAAAAAAATGGAACGGCTCTAATATGTGTTGTTTTCTTATGTGTGACTATAACCCATGAAAGAGATACGAATCCGCTATATTTTGCATGAAGCAGAATTGTTAATATTTCATTAGGAATAGTGATTTCTTTAATTGTAAATTCTATTACATTCCACCAACTTCAAGAGAAAGTATGAACAGATAGTCATAAAACGCTTATATTGTATATGCTTTGTTGCGTAACTTGTAGAAACAGGTATGTAAAGCAAAAGAGCCAGAAGATTAACCTCTGGTTCTCTTTTACTTTTCGGCTATAAATCGTCCATCTATTTTAAAGATGTCTTAAATTGACACGATATTCTCTTAATACCGATTCATCCACATTGGAAATTTGATACTGTAAATGT
>NZ_CALPCM010000081.1:0-5410 GCF_943193015.1 Hominisplanchenecus murintestinalis | reverse complement strand
CTATCGGTTCCGTGACTGTCCGGAGTAAGCACAGAAACTATCGGTTCCATAACTGTATGGTGTAAGCGGCAACCTCCCCGACAAACCGCAATATGTCTATAGCCAGCCGCGCTGCCCCCGTCAGGCAGACGCCGTCATCTCCTGTACTTTCGCCAGCGCTTCTTTGATTCCTCCTACCTCATCAATCAGCCCTTCTTTCACCGCCTGCTCTCCTACCAGGATAGTTCCCAAATCCTTCGTGAGCATCCCGGTATCCAGCATCAGTTCCTCCAGCCGCCTTTTTGTAGCCTTGCAGTGTGTAGACAAAAATCCCAAAATCCGATCCTGCATCTGCTTAAAATAATCATACGTCTGCGGCGCGCCGATTACCGTCCCATTCATTCTCACCGGATGGATAACCATCGTCCCTGTCGGTACGATAAAAGAGTAGTCTGTAGAAACCGCAATTGGCCCTCCAATAGAATGGCTTCCTCCGAGCACAAGGGAAACAGTTGGCTTACTGATGGAAGCAATCATTTCAGCAATAGCCAGCCCTGCCTCTACATCTCCCCCAACCGTGTTGAGCAAAACCAAAAGCCCCTTTATCTCCTCACTCTCCTCAATAGCGGCAAGCTGAGGAAGAACATGCTCGTATTTTGTAGTTTTTGTATTTGCCGACAGACACTCATGCCCTTCAATTTCCCCTATAACAGAGAGAAGATGTATTTTCTGTCCCAGCATCATCTGTCCGAATTCTTTAATATCCTCTCCTTCTTTCCCCAGTCCGGGTTTTTTCGATTTCTTATTTTCCACACTTTCATTCTCAGCCATGTTCTGTTTCCTTTCCATAACATATACTTCCATAATAGTGTGTCCTGAAATCAGAAAAAAAACCGAAAGACTTTCCGTCTTTCGGCTAAATTTAAAAATACAATTTTTGAAGTCCCCTAACCATCTTAACATAAAGCTCTTGGCATTCTTCATTTTTTCCTTCTTCAATCAGGGAAATGCACGGTGACAGATAATCACTCCAGATATCTGCATAAATTTTCTTACTGTCTTTCTTCTTATTAATATGCTTCACAATTGTTGGCGCCAGATTATAATATTCCTGAACAATCTCTTCGCCTTCTTCCTGATTCATTAAATAATTATCCCGATAATCCCTAAGTAATGTGAGCTCATAACAGTCATCAGGCTTTTTGAATGTTTCACATACCGCCGTTGTAATATAACAGGATTTCCGTTTAAACCCTTTCATAATCCCATCATAGTCTGAAATATGCACATTCGTCTTGGGAAAATGCTCTTTCCACACCTTATGTACAGCCTCTGCCAAAGGTCTTGACGAATTTCCGCCATATTTTAAAACAGCCGGAAATACATAGGCAGCCAGGGCAAAATTGAAATCCAGAAGTTTCGCCTGCCTGTCCCCCCTTTTAGAAATTCCATCCAGAAACCGGGCGGCGGCATCTCCCAGGGCATTTGCCATATTTTCAATATACTGTTCCTTATCAATAACAGAATTATATCCATTTTCCAGGCTTTCAAACAGCATGCAATTCTTGTCATAATATTGCTGAAAAGCGCCTTCATACATGTCCTTTGTATAATTTGCCATCGGTTCCCGGATATCCAGCAACAATCCCGGCATCCCTGCAATCGCCTCTGTATAATAACTCATCCGCATCTTCTCCTTTTATCGGAAGCCATCTATATATATTCTGTAACTTATTACGGAGTCGTTGGCTCATTCCAATTATGGTATACGGACTGCACATCGTCGTCATCATCCAGCAAATCCAGCGTTTTCTGCAGATTCTTCACAGCCGTCTCTTCCGTCAAATCCACATAGTTCTGCGGAATCATAGTTACAGATGCCTCTGCCATGGCAAGCCCCTCTTTCTCAAGCACTTCCCGTACTGCCGAAAAAGCATCCGGATCTGTGATGATTTCATAGCAGTCATCTTCTTCAGAAAAATCTTCTGCTCCTGCGTCAAGTGCCAGCATCATTAAATCATCAGCATCCATCTCACATTCTTCTTTATCCACAATAATCTGCCCTTTTTTATCAAACATATAGGATACGCACCCCTGGGTACCAATGCTTCCGCTCCCCTTTGTAAATGCGCTTCTTACATTGGCTGCCGTGCGGTTTTTATTGTCTGTAAGAGCGTCCACAATGATAGCAATTCCTCCCGGACCATACCCCTCATAAGATACATACTCATAATTAACGGCATTCGAATCCCCGGCAGCTTTTTTGATTCCCCTGTCAATCGTATCATTCGGCATATTGTTAGCTTTTGCTTTCGCAATCACATCCCGAAGCCTGCTGTTATTTGCAGGGTCTGAACCGCCTTCTTTCACGGCTACCGCAATCTCTCTTCCGATAATCGTAAAAATCTTTCCTTTTGCCGCATCATTTTTTTCCTTTTTGTGCTTAATGTTTGCAAACTTTGAATGTCCTGACATTTCTTTCTGCTCCTTTTCTTTTTCACTTACTTTTCTTCCGGCACAGCTGGCGCCGTATTTTCTAAAAGTTTCCGGATTCTGGCTCTCTGGATTTTTTTACGGGCTACACTCAGAATCTGAAACGAATAACCCATATCTTCAATCACCGATTTTTCATCTTCTGCCGGAATCTTATCCAGCTTTGACACCAGATACCCATTTAATGTCCCAATATCCTCTTCCAGTTTAAATGTAATGCCTAATCTATCCTCCAGTTCTTCCAACGGAGTCATCCCGTCCGCCAGAAAACTGCCGTCTGCCTGTTCTTCAATATAAACAACATCTTCATCATATTCATCCTGGATATTACCTACGATTTCCTCCAGAATATCTTCCAGTGCAACCAGACCCGCTGTCTGACCGTATTCATCCGCTACAATGACCATCTGCAGTTTCTTAGACTGCATATTCTTAAAAAGAAGGTTAATCTTCCTCGTCTTTGGTATAAATACCGCTTGCCGAATCAATCCCGGGATATCTTTAATCAGCCACTCATCGTAATTCCCTGCCGTATGGCAGCGCATGGCATCTTTCAAATGGATAATTCCTGTAATGTTATCCATGCCTTCCTCATATACCGGAAAACGTGAATTTGTAGCATCCAGCATAAACTGAATGGCGCTTTTCAAATTTATCTTTCCGTCCACACCTACAATATTTGTCCGGTGCGTCATAACATCCTGCGCCTCTTTATCCCCGAATTCGACAATATTTGTAATCATCTCCGCTTCATTGGCCTCCAGGACCCCCTGTTCATGCCCCTCATTTACCATAGAGATAATTTCTTCCTCTGTCACATCTTCCGGCATTTCCTTCGTATTGACCCCAAAAGGAAGTGCGAGCAGATAAACACAGCCTTGTATAAACGCTGCTATCGGATAAAAAAGAAACAACAGAACCTTTGCCGGAACTGCCAGGCGAAAAAGAATTTCTTTCCCCTTATATGTCCCCAATGCTCTGGGAAACTGGATTCCAAGCACCACAAACAGAAATACCGCTATTGCCAGCTCACATATCAAAACCGGAATATGTAATTCTCCTCTCCAAAACTCCGCCGCCCCATATGCTGCAAAACATCCCAGAAATGCTGCAAAAAAAACTATCGTAACATGAAAAGTATTTATCATGGATTTAGGATTGTCCCTGATTTTCAAAAGCCATTCTGCTTTTGTCCCATCTTTCTCTTTGATATCGCTTTCACTCACTGTATCTAATGCTGATAGAAAAGCAGTAAGAATAAACTCCAAAACGAGAAATATCGTCAATAGTATGAGACCTGCCACTATCTGACTCCCACCATCATCCATTTGTAAAAAACTCCTTCTCTCTAAATATTTCTGCTTTATTGCAATACCATTAGCAATATATCATCTTCCATTTCATTAGTCAAGAGTCCAATTCATGTATCTAAAAAAATACTTGCAATCTTTTTGTTATTGTGCTATCATGTTGATTAGTTGTTGCAAATGGTAAGATATGGCTCCTTGGTCAAGCGGTTAAGACATCGCCCTTTCACGGCGGTAACACGGGTTCGATTCCCGTAGGAGTCATTTTATAACAGTTTCCATTTAGGCTGTTATAAAATATCAAATAGTTTTAATTTTTTTCTTGACAAATGTATAACTGTTTGATATAATATAGAAACTGTAAGGCGACATAGCCAAGTGGTAAGGCGTGGGTCTGCAACACCCTGATCACCAGTTCAAATCTGGTTGTCGCCTCTAAAAAAGGACTAATAAACGTTAGTCCTTTTTTATTATTAATTATTTTGAAAAATGCTGACACATCCATGTAAAACTATATTATTTCTCTTCCGCCATTTTTCTTAACATAGCAATTTCCCCCGCCCAGCCTGCATCATCATTCGGCGTCTCCAAAATAAACGGAATATCCTGCAGCAGTGGATGTCTGACAATCCTTCGAAATGCCTCTAAACCGATTGTTCCCTCTCCAATTCTTGCATGACGGTCTTTATGGCTGCCCATAGGATTCATACTGTCATTAATATGAATTGCTTTTAGCCGCTCCAGTCCTATGATATGTTCAAACTCTTCCAGAACCCCATCCAGATTATTTACAATGTCATAACCGCTATCCCATACATGGCAAGTATCTAGACATACCCCCAGTTTATCTGACAGCTCTATCCTATCTATAATAGCACGTAATTCCTCAAAATTCTTTCCTACTTCACTGCCTTTTCCTGCCATCGTTTCCAAAAGCACTGTTGTACTCTGCTCCGGCCTCAGGTTTTCATTCAGCATACCTGCTATCCACTCAATTCCTTTTTCCACTCCCTGCCCTACATGGCTTCCAGGATGAAAGTTATAATATTGTCCTGGAATATATTCCATACGTTGTAAATCATCTGCAAACACTCCCCGGGCAAAAGTACGGATTTCTTCTTTTACCGCACAGGCATTTAATGTGTAAGGCGCATGCGCTACAATTTGGGCAAATTTGTGTTCCTTTGCAATTTCCAGATATTTGTCTACATCCGCTTGCTGAACCGCCTTTGCGCTTCCTCCCCTGGGATTTCTTGTAAAAAATGCAAACGTATCTGCCCCCAGCTTTACTGCCTGGCGTCCCATAGCAGCATATCCTTTTGATGATGATATATGACTTCCTATATGAAACATATTTCTCTCCTTTTTGACTCGTTGTTCTTCTATTCTAATCTTATAATCCATGTTATAATTTTCCCAAAAGAAGAATTAACATGAAAACTTTTTTATTTCTCGGGAATAGCATTACTGATTCTCACCGCCTTTGGCAACCTATTTCTTACGAGAACAAAAAAAAGCCTGAATCATCAGACTTTCATTATATAATATGTACCTTCAAAACCACATACAGTATAACATATTCTTTAAGACATTTCAACCGGAAAACCATCTTGACTTGATCTCTTTTCTTC
>NZ_CALPCM010000080.1:0-5641 GCF_943193015.1 Hominisplanchenecus murintestinalis | reverse complement strand
CTGTACAGTTGGAATAGCAACTATTAACGTACCTTGCCAGTTCAAAATAACTCAATCGGATTTCAAGGGGATAGTCTACCCATTTTTGTGGATAAATCGATTGATTTCACGGGAACTGGTTCAAGGATTTGTAGTATCGAGCATTTTTATATGCTCATGAATAATTCAGGTTAAACAATCACAGGTTTTTTTTCGGAGGAAAGGAGGGGCGGCAAGAAAGATTCCTGTATTTTTTTGTTACTTAAATAAAAATTAGGTGCGGAATGCACCACCTGTTTAAACGGAGGAGAATGCAAGATTATGAAATTGAAACGAGTATTGGCTGGATTCCTCGCAGGGGCCCTGGTAGTAACCGGAATTCCGGTTTCCGGGCTGGGGGTAATTTCAGCAGAGGCGGCAGTGCAGACTGACATAGAGGCAAACCTGCAGTATAGGACCAGGCCGATAGCAGAGGTGGAAGTAAGCACGGATATTGACGCGGAATATGAGGATGACGTGCATCCGTTTAGTAATCTGACATTAAGGTCAGGCTATGCAAAGTCAAAAAGGATGGACTCTGTTAACGGAAAGCATCTTTATTTCTCATTAGAAAGCTCAAAGTTGTTAAGGTCAGTTAAGTTTTTTTCTTCAGGAGCTGGCGGCGACATCAAGAAGTGTACGATTGAGGTATCGAATGTAGACACAGACACCCCGGATGAAATTGATGAATCCGGCTGGATGCAGGTATATGCATCAGGGGATGATGAGTGGTTCCATGAGGCCGGAAGCTCAAAGGGTGCGTATTTTAATAATGCACAGAGAGCGCGTCACGTGCGTATTACCGTGCAGGAGACGTGGGGAACCGGTGAAGACGGCGCGACAGATGCGAATAAATACATTGCCGGCGCAAGGATGATGATTTATGAAGCAGGCCGTAAGGATCAGGTAGAATATTCAGGCGACATAGCTCTGCGTGAGGAAAACGGCGGTAAAGTGACAGTGAAAGCTTACACAAGCGGAAATGTACAGAATACTATTAACGGCGTAGGAAATGTGGCTACATCGGCAGACAGTGAGTATTGGAATAGTAACGTAGCGGTAAGCGATACAAAGGTGAATTATATCATATATGATTTACATGATTTGGAGACAACGGTTTCGGAAATCAACCTTCGCTGGAATGCCAAGGCATGGGCTAATAAATATAAGCTGGAGACTTCTGATACCTGTACTCTGGAGAACAACGGCGTTACGGGCGGCGCAGATATAAGCACGCTGAATAATTCAGGCGACTGGGAGACAGTTGTGGATTTCAGCACGAATGAGACTCGTGCGGATCAGCCGCTTGATACATTTACACCCGACAATGAGACGATGCCTCTTCGGCTTACAAAGCTGAAAAGATATGTCCGTCTGGTCATTACAGGCGCGAACCCGGCAGAGGATATGAAGGGCGGTGCGCTGAGGGAAATCGAAATCATTGCTAACAAGTATAAAGCAGCAGTGGCTGAGAATGTAGCGCTCGGCATGGACGCCGAATATGAGGATGGCAGAAAGGGTTCCACGATAGTTGCAGGGTACTCAGGCGACCAGGTAGTGGGAGACACGACATATTCTGTGGAGAATGTACTTGCAGGGCATGCTGATGTTGACGAAGGAACTGACGAGGAAACAGATGATAACTATTGGATGCCGTTAGAGCTTAGTGATACCAGCAACAAGGGAATTGATATGAGCAACGGCAATAAGGCGTACCTGGTGCTTGACCTGGGAATAGGGACTGTGACAGATGTAGAGTCTATGGAGATTGACTGGCATGGACTTAACTCTGCGAATGAATGCAAGGTTTATACAGCAGACGAATTTACCCCGCCTGAAAATGTTACGGACGGAAACAAGTGGGAAGTAGTCGGGGAGAATGTCCTGGATATGTCGGAATGGACACAGGTGGCAATGGCGACAGACGATGATCCCACTGTAACCTATAAGAGAACTGTATTCGGCAATTATACGACACATCAGCTGCAGCGTTATGTATGCTTTGAGATGTCCGATTTGAATGAGCATGCAGTAGACGATTTGGTAGGTACGAAGAATGCGGCTGTCAGGGCAGTGAAAATCATGGGTATCCGGAAAACGGAAGAAGCAGATGATATAAGACTGACTGTGGATAAGCCAACCAAGGGCGCGACTACAGCATCAGCGCAGGCTTATGCGAACGTTTCAGACGGCGCCGGCTATGATGTGGCTGAGACAAAATGGTATGAGACGTCGAACCTGAATACGCCGTTAGCGGATGATGCGAAGTTTGAAGTAGGAAAAGCTTACACAGTAAAAGTGAAGGTAAGCAGCAGCAACAAATTTGCAGATCTGACATCAGCGGTAATAAATGGCGATACGAATGATTTGCCAACAGTCGGCGCTCCTGAAAATTATAACGGCACAGGCGAGGACAAGCTGAGCTATATAACTGTACAGAAACATTTCGGTACGGTTGCTTCTCCGGTAGAGCCGTATAACGACTTAAAAGCAGCGGTTCAGACCAGCGATAATGCAGCACGGATGGCAGAAGTGGCAGGCTTGGGAGCAGATCAGACGACTTACACAAAGAGAAGCTGGAAGAGCTTTAAAGAAGCGTATGATGCAGCAGTGAAGCTGGTAGGAGCTTACACAGAAGAGGCGCCGACGGCTGAAGGCGAGGATGGGACAGAAGAATTCTTGTATGAGCCGGCAGAAGTATATAGAGAGGCTCTGAATACGCTGAACGAAGAGTTTGAAGAAAACGGAGCGAAAGGACTGAAAGCAGCAGATAAGACTGCAGAGGTTGCATTGGATGGAAGTACGACATTACCGGAGGTACGTATTACCAGAAATGATGAAGTGCAAAAGGTTGAGATGGGTGTTAAGCATGGAATCACTACAAAACTTGACGCTGACGCTGAGGACAGAACAGATGTAGATTTCGATTACTTGGATGGATTTACAGTTTTGTCGGATGAAAGCTTTAAAGGAAGGGTACAGGCACCGCTAAAGACTGTAGATGGAAAGGAAGTAAACGCTATCTTTGATATGGGTCAGGATGCTTCGGATGATTACAACAAAGCATTTATCATCCGTTGTACATTGGGGCTTCCGGCAACAATAGAAAAGAAACAGTCTATTATTGGTATGCTGAACTCTCAGTATGGTATACAGTTAGAACAAACGAACGGTTCTAAGACACAGGGGACATTGACTTTTTATGGACTGCATTACATCGGCGGGGAAGAAAAATGGCCGACGGTAAAAGCAGATATTTCAGAGTTTCTTGGAAGTAGCATAGAAGTAGCGGCAGTATATGTAGATACCAAACTTGAGCTTTATATACAGGGTACAGTAAACGGGGCGGTGAAAGCACGTAGCTATTCTGTTACGAATGGTGACTGGGGCAAACTTACAAATCGAAGAAGAAACGGTGACGAGAAGTATCCGATGTTTGCTATTGGTTATAATCCTGAGGTGTGGGAACATGGCGATTATAATACAGGTCATCAGGGCGGCGTAAATGGAGAGGAATATCAGGGGACTACCAAGGATTTCAGGATGTATACTTATACAAATTCTGGAGAAGCGGGAGACAGCACCTGGCTGCCGACTGACTATGCATCTCAGATAAAGCCGAATGATAGTGATTTCAATAATCAAGTATGGCAGGGTTCGGGAGAACTGATGGATAAATTTGATACGTATTTGGAAAATCAAACACCAAATATTGTATTGAGAGGAGTTTATGCGCCATATAGCGTAAAGAGCACATGGCTCAATGAGAGTGGTGATGCTGTAGAAAATCCAGATCCATATAAAGATTACACCATAAAAATTGCAGTTCAGACAAGTGAGATGCCGATAGTACTTGATACAGATCGCGAGCCTATATTCCCGGCAAGTGCAACCGACCAGAATTTCCTGTATGTTCCAGGAGAAGATGGAGCATGGGTTAAAGTAGAAGATAGCCTTCTTACAGAGTCTACGGTACTGGATGATACTTCTTCCGTCCTGACCTACACCTATCAGAGTGAAGGCCTTGAGAATCCCAAGGATGCACTGGAAACATATCTGACCAGCAACCCGAAAGAGACAAATGACCAAGGGGATGGCACACGGAAATACACTCGTCAGTCATGGCAGGCATACAGCAGTGCGTATGATACGGCTGCGGCTCTCATTCAGTCTTCTGCGTCATTAAAGAGAAAAGCGCAGGTTTACAGGACAGCTTTGAAAAATCTGCAGAGTGCAAAAGAGGGGCTGGCACTCAGAACAGCTGATACATGTGAGTGTGCGATTGGTTCTATTGTTTATACCGGACCAACATCCATTGATATGGCGAAACCGGAGGGAGCAGAAGCTGAGACAGGTTCCCTGGATCTGTCAGGATATGTAAAGGTTACACATGACAGATATGATTGTCCGAAGCATACGACAGATAGCGCAGTAGCAGTGACATACACAGAAGGTACTGACAATGCAGGCGCGGCTATTACACCGGCAGGTGTACTTACAGTTACCAAAGCAGGAACCGTACAGATTAGCCTGGGGGCTACTTTCAATGAACTGCCGGCAGCTGCAAAAGAAATCACGTTTACAGCAATAAGTGATGAAGAGAAGCGGGTGGCAAAAGAAGAGGCACAGGCAGCTTGGGAGACAGCAAAAGAGCTGAAAAACAAAGGTAATGCGAGCAATATTTATACGTCTGAGAGCTGGACTGCCTTTATAGAGGCATATAATGATGCGGAAGCAGACGTCAGCAGCAATCAGATGGATACTATGACGCTTGAGCAGTTACAGGGCGTGAAAAAGAAATTTGATGACGCAGTAAATCGTTTAGTTGAGCAGGAACTGGCAGATGCTATTTCAGAGGCCGAGACCGCTCTGAGCGGAGCAGTGGAGAATAACGATGAGGGCAAGTATACGGCGGAGAGCTGGGCTGCATATGAGCAGGCGAAAGAAGATCTTAGGGAAGAACTGCTGAAAGGAAAACCGGATAAAGAGGTACTGAAAACTCTTACAGCTAAACTGGATATCAGTAACCTGAAACCGGTTCCGACTGAAGACGAGAAGAATCTGGAGGCAGCAAAAGACAATGCCCAGACCGCCCTGAATAATGCAGTGAAAGACAGTGAGAGCAGTAAATACTCCAACTGGGACGATTATGCAGCTCTGAAAGCACAGCTGACAGCAGCTCTTCAGAACCCGAATGTTACGGCATCCGAGCTGAATGACCTGATTAGCAGGCTCAACGCATACAAGCTGGTGCCGAAGTCTGGTAATGTTACACCGGATCCGGGACCAAACCCGGGACCGGGACCGAATCCAGGACCGGGACCGAACCCAGCGCCGGTTGAGAATTTCGTAAATGTCAAGAACGTAAGATACGAGCTTGACAAGAAGAACCCGAAAGCAGCAGTAGCCGTAAAGATTCTCAAGGACGCGAAGAGCGTTACTATCCAGAAGACCGTGAAGATTAACGGTAAGAGCTATAAAGTGGAGAAGATTGGCGCAAGCGCGTTCAAGGGACTTAAGAAGCTTACAAGCGTAACGGTAGGAACAAATGTAAAGACAATTGAGAAACAGGCGTTCATGAACTGTAAGAAGCTGAAGAAAGTAACGCTGAGCAATGGAAAAG
>NZ_CALPCM010000079.1:0-5652 GCF_943193015.1 Hominisplanchenecus murintestinalis | reverse complement strand
GTTAAAGCGAAGAAACTGAAAAAGGCGAAAGACCGCAAAGCTCTGCTTAAGAAAGTAAAGAAAGCAGGGGCAAAAAGTGCAAAAGTAACAAAATAAGAGATATAGGAAACAGCAAAAGCCGCTCTCCATAGGGGAGCGGCTTTTTGAGAGACTTTCTAAGTTGATTTATTAAACATAATATGATAAGATGAAAAAAGACAGGAACTTTTTGAGGGAGGTGAAGAAAATATTAAAAAAAGATTCCTGGGTTTTTGTCACTTAAATAAGGATCACAGTGAAAAGCACAGAGTATGGATGGAGGAGAACAGATAATTATGAAATTGAAAAGATTATTGGCGGGTTTCCTTGCCGGCGCCCTGGTAGTAACAGGCATTCCGGTTTCTGGCCTGGGAGGGATTTCAGCAGAAGCGGCAGTGCAGACAGACCAGGAGGCAGGGCTGAGCTACAGGTATCGTCCGGTTGACGAGAACAAGATAACTTTGGAATCAGATATTGGCGCAAGTGCGGATAATCCGGACAGGCCGGTTTCGAGTTTAAACAGACGTTCCGGATACATGCAGACAAATACGATTGAGGATTCAACAGGAGCTGTTCATAAGAATTTTTACTTCACGCTGGAGAATTCAAGGCTGTTGGGGTCTGTTTCTTATCTCTCAGCAGGGCCTCTCGGAAGTATTACGCGGTGCAGGGTTTACGTATCAAATATTGATACGCCGGATGCCGCAGATATTCATGGTTCCGGCTGGCTTCAGGTTTATGAGACTCCGGAAGACGCAGCTTGGGAAGCATACAGCAGTGACGGAAACAACAGGCATGAAGCCGTATTTGATATGGCACAGATAGCAAAGCATGTGCGTATAGAGGTACTGGGGACGGCCGGCGGCGTAAAGGGAGCGGAAGAAATAGAAGCGAATAAAGTGATTGCCGGGGAACGTGTGCTGATTAATGAGGCCGGGCGCCTGGATCAGAAAGAGGCGGAAGATGATGTAGCTCTGGGCACGGCGCAGGGCGGACAGACTACGATAGCGGCATACACAGGTACGACTTCGGGAGAAGGTGCGCCTGAGAATACAATTAACGGCAGGGGAGACGATATTTCCCAGGAAGGCAGAGGGTATTACTGGTGCCCTAAGAAAGATCATTGGCAGAGCGGAAATACCCAGACCACAGTGAGCTATATTATCTATGACTTGCATAACCTTGAAACGGATATTTCGAAAATCAAGGTTAGGTGGCATAATCAGGCATGGTCAGGCAAGTATAGCATAGAGACTTCGGATACCTGCAAAGTAGGTAAAGGGCTTGGAGAAAATGTGAGCGCTGACCTTGTAGATGCAGTTGAACTTTCATCGTTGGATACAGAGGGATGGACAACAGTTGCAGAATATGACGCCGGAGAAGGGAACTATGAGGATATGTCAATTACATTTCCGGCACAGGAGTTCCAGGAAGATACAGAAGTAGATAACCTTAAACTTAAGACGACTAAACTGAAACGTTATGTTCGTCTGGTTATTAAGAAAGCAAATGTATCTTCCGGGAATAAAGCGGCTCTCAGGGCATTTTCTATTACCGGAAAGAAGCATGTGCAGCAGGAAGCAGAGAATGTAGCGCTGGTGGGAGAAAGCAGCGAGACAAGGATTGTAGGTTATTCAGGCGAGGATACAATGGATGAGACAACCTACAGCAAAGAGTTTGCGTTTGATGGCAAGACGGGTGCGTCAAACGGTTCCTGGACGCCGTCGGTGTTGGCAGAAGGAAAAGGAATCAACATGAAAACGGGCGACAAGGCTTATCTTGTTCTTGACCTGGGTGAAGGTACGATAACAGAACTGAGCGGGGATACGCCTGTAAAGATTACATGGTCGGAGCTGGCTGCAGCCAAAGTATGCCGGGTTTTCACATCGGACACTTATACAAGCCCGGCAGGCGGAGACGAGTATAACTTTGAAACGCTGGGAGGAAGTCTTGATTTTGTTGATAACTGGGAACAGGTAGTGACAGGGTATGAAGGCGATACAGATACCCAGTATAAAGAGTTCGCATTTGCTGCTTCAGATTATACAAGCAGGCAGCTGGGACGCTATGTCTGCTTTGAGTTTTCCGGTTTAAATGGTCAGCTGAAAGATGATGAGATGACAGTAAATGCGGCAATCAGCGAGATTGAAATCAACGGATTCCGCAGAACGGCTGAGAATGCAGATGTAAGGCTTACAGTAGAAGAGCCTTCTTACGGCGCTAAGCCTGCAGATGTACAGGCATATGCGGCGCCGGCGGCAAAAGGCCAGTATCTGGTAGACGAGACGATCTGGACGCTGACGAGTAATAAAAATGCGGCCACGACCGATGAGAAATTCGGGGCGAAAGCTTATACGATGGTTGTGAGACTGAAAAGTAAAAACCCGTTTGCAGACCTGACAAATGTGACGGTAAATGGTATGACGGCACAGCCTTATACGGGAAGCCTTACTTTCGGGGAGGAAGAAGCCGGCTGGAATTACATGAATGTGTATTTTGATTTTGATCAGATAGCAGACCCACAGGCAGCATATACGGCTCTTGAAGAAGAAGTGAAATCCTCCGAACGGGCGGCAGATATGGCGAGAATTGCCGGGCTTGGGGAAGAGGCAGCGTTCCAGGAGTACACGGAAAGAAGCTGGCTGACCTTTAAAGAGGCATATGACTATGCAGTAAGTCTGGTAGGCGCATATCAGGCAGGAAGTGAGACGGCAGAAGGAGACGGTACGGCAGAGGATTTCCCAAGTGATGTCGTATACTATCCGGAGAGCGTTTACCGTGAGGCGCTGCAGGAACTTCAGGCAAACTATACGGAGAATGGCGCTTATGGCCTGAAAGCGGCAAGCAGAAAAGGGACTGTTAGCCTGGAAGTGGATGAAAATAATCCGAAAGCGGTTATCACAAGAAGCGCGGCGGAACAGAAGGTTGAGATGGCGGATGTAAACGCTATCGTAGGAAGCGCCGACAGAGAAGACGTGGCGTTTAAGTATAAAAAAGACCTTTCAGGTAATGATGCGAAATATAATTTCAAGGTTTTGCCGGACAACAGCTTTAGCGGAGTCGTACATGCACCGTACCAGGCGCCGACAGAGGAGAATCCTGCAGGTGTAAACGCCCTGTTTAGCATGAGCGGGAATGCGGATAATAAATTCCTTATTCGCTGCACCCTGAACCTTCCGGAAAGCGTGACTCATAAGCAGACTATCATAGGAATGCTGAACAACCAGTGGGGAATACAGCTTGAGGGCAATGAATTACTGGTATATGGGCATAATAACGGCTGGCCGACAACAAGGGTCAATGTCAGCGATATGCTCGGTCAGTCAGTGGAGATGGTAGCCTACTTTGGAAACGGAGCTTTTGAGCTGTATCTGGGCAATAAGAGGGGACGTGCAACGCAGTCTGGCTCTGGTGCATTGGTAGCGCCATCTGCCAATACGAACTTTGGCATTGGCTGGAATTATGATTACGGATTACATGGAGATAATAATAATAGTTGCCAGGGCGGAGATTATCAATTCTATGATGGAAGCATCAAAGATTTTGAGATGTATACGCTTACTCAGAAAGATGATGACAGCAATTGGCTTGCAAATTATGCAACGGAGATTAAGCCTGGCGATGACAAGTTTACGGATAATGTATGGAATGACAGCACAAAGACCCTGAAACAGTATTTTGCCGAGAAAATAGATCAGTATGAGCCGAATGTCGAGCTTACAGGATACTATTCAGCATATGGCTTAAAGAATTATACATGGCTGAACGCGGATGGGGCAGAAGTAGAGTATCCAAGCCCGTATGAAGACTACAAGCTGAAAGTGGAAATTGAAACAAGCGAAAAAGCGCTGGTTGATGAAAGCGATAAGGATCTGGTATTCCCTGAGAGTGCAATAGAGAAGAACTTCCTGTATACACTGGATGCAGAGGGGAATAAAGTGAACGTTCCAGCGGAATCTCTGGTTGAAGCGACAAAGCTGGCAGACGGCGACGGAACACTGGTTTATACTTATGCAAGCAAAGGATTGCCTGAGCCGAAGGAGACTCTCAGAAGCTGGCTGGCAGACGAGGCGAATGCACGGAAAGAGGCAAGCGAAGCATCTAATTATACACGCAGGAGCTGGCAGGCATACAACGCTGCATACGACAGGGCAGAGGCTCTTATGAAGTCTAAGCTGGATAGAGACCAGAGCGTATATGAAGATGCATTGGCTGCATTAAGGAATATAAATGATACGCTGGTAGAGAAAACGGCAGATACATGTGAATGCGAAATCGGTTCTGTAGTTTATAACGGTCCGATAGAAATCCCTGTAAGCAAGGCAAGTGAGGATGCAGCTGCAGAAACCGGAAGCGTAGACCTGGAAGGGAATACGATTGTCCGTTATGACAGTTATGGCTGTACAAAGCATGCAGAATCTGGCAGGACGCTGGACGTGGAATATGTAGAAGGGACAGGCGCTGACAACACGGTAAGCGGTGTAGTGAAAAACGGAACGCTTTTAGTCACGGGCGCAGGACAGGTGAAAGTTACTGTTAGGGCAACCTATGGCGACCAGGTAGTGACAAAGGACATCATGTTTACGACAATCAGCAGCGCTGAGAAAGAAGAGGCGAAGAAAGCCTTAGATGCAGCACATCACAAGAGCCAAGAGGCGTATGCTACCAACAATAGGAAGGAAGACGGTACGCCCATCTACACGGCTGACAGCTGGAGAGTCTTCCAGGAAAAATATGGGCAGGCTGAGTCAAAATATACTGCAGGAACTGATAATTACACAACTGAGGAGTTGAATGCTCTGGCAGCTGAATTTAATGATGCCCTGGCAGGCCTGAAGACAGTGGAAAGACAGGAGGCAGAAAATGAAGCGGTTGGAGTACTCTCCAAAGTAGAGACCGAGAATAAAGGCTACACTGAAGAGAGCTGGCAGGCATATCTGGATCTTGTGCAGCAGCTGAGGGATAAGCTGGAAGATTTGACAGTAACTCCTGATGAACTGAAAGGACTGGCAAAGCAGGTAGAGGAGTATGAGTTTGTAATGGCTCCGACAGAAGAAGAAATTGCTCTGGAGGCAGCAAAGAAAAATGTCCAGACTGCACTGAATAACGCAGTGAAGGACAGCGAAAGCAGCAAATACTCGAACTGGGACGGCTACGCAGCATTGAAGAAGCAGCTGGAGGACGCAATGAAAAATCCGGCAGCAACAGCGGCAGAGCTGAATGATTTGCTGAGCAAGTTCAATGCATACAAACTGGTGCTTAAGTCTGGTGGTGTTACGCCGGATCCGGGACCAAATCCGGGACCGGGACCGGGACCGGGACCGGCACCGAGACCGAACCCAACGCCGGTTGAGAATTTCGTAAATGTTAAGAACGTAAGATACGAGCTTGACAAGAAGAACCCGAAAGTGGCAGTAGCTGTAAAGATTCTCAAGGACGCAAAGAGCGTTACTATCCAGAAGACCGTGAAGATTAACGGTAAGAGCTATAAAGTGGAGAAGATTGGCGCAAGCGCGTTCAAGGGACTTAAGAAGCTTACAAGCGTAACGGTAGGCGTAAATGTAAAGACAATTGAGAAACAGGCGTTCATGAACTGTAAGAAGCTGAAGAAAGTAACGCTGAGCAATGGAAAAG
>NZ_CALPCM010000078.1:0-6190 GCF_943193015.1 Hominisplanchenecus murintestinalis | reverse complement strand
CTCTGCCAGTCCTTTTTTGTGACTGGCAGGCTAAAATTTTTATTTTTTTAATTGTCTACTTGACAGGGAGCGGTTCAGTGTTAGGTGATGCCAAATTCTTCAGCATATTTAACAATTCCTGATATTAGGGGAGCATTTTCATAAAGTTTGTATGCCATAAAGTTTTTGCCTGGAACTTCAAAACAGGGGCGAATATCAAATGTTTCAGCAGGTAAATAACCAATCCGGGGGTAGTATTTTTCGCTGCCTAATACAACGGAATAACTATAACCAAGTGTTTGGGCTATTTTATGTCCCTCCAGTATCAGAGAAGTGCCAATACCCTGTCTTTGATATTGGGGCAATACAGATAGCGGAGCCAGTGCTAAACCAGTATGCCCGCTTATTTGCAGCTTGGTAAACATAATATGTCCGACAATCTGTCCATTAATTTCGCATACTAATGACAATTCGGGAATAAATGCATTGCTTTGCCGTAAGGAATTTACTAAATTGTGTTCATTGCCATCGCTTTGTTCAGCGGTTTCAAAAGCATTTTTAACTACCAGATATATGGAGTCATAGTCAGCCGGTTGTTCTGCTCGTATTGTCATAAATATTACCTCATTAATCTTTCAAACTTTACAAGGAGCATAGTATATATGTTTAATGAAAGTCAAGAGAAACGAAGCAACACTAGCCTGCTGTTGTGGGAGCGTTACTTAAACAAAAGAAGTTCGAAAATTGAAAAAACGTATATTTTTGTGTATAATTTAGAAAAGGAAAATAGAACAAGAAAGTCAAACTTGTGAGGAAAATTGGAATGCAAAAAGAATTATCAGAAATGTCCTTAGAAGAATTATGGGAGTTATTTCCCATATTCCTTGTTGCACATGACGATAAGTGGAATATATTTTATGATGAAATCGAATCTTTCTTAAAAAACATATTGTCTGAGTGCCCGGTTGAGAGAATTAGCCATATTGGGAGTACGGCTATATCTGGGATATGGGCAAAGGATATTGTTGATGTACTGATTGAAATATCAAAGGATTCCGATATTCAGAATACTGCAAAGGTAATTGAAAAGAACGGATTTATCCGTATGTCAGCAGAAGAAGATAGAATATCGTTTAATCGTGGATATACGAAAGATGGATTTGCAGATAAAGTTTTTCATGTACACATTCGCTATGCCGGAGATAATGATGAATTGTATTTTAGAGATTACTTGAATAAACATATAAAAATAGCTAAGGAATATGAAGCAATGAAATTGCAGCTGTGGAAGCGGTATGAACACGATAGAGATGCTTATACGAATGCAAAGACAGAGTTTATTAGGAAATGGACGTCAGAGGCAAAAAGAGTTTACGCCGGAAGGTATTGACAGTTCCTTAAGCCGAAAAGGGCTGTTTGGCGGGGAGTTACATAGAAAGAGAAGGCGGTGTAAGGAAATGAGATGCAGGATCAGGAGGACGATTGGATGCAGAATGTGATAGAGGTTCGAAATTTGACGAAGGAATATAAAGCAGTGAAAGCGGTGGACGATTTATCTTTTGAGGTTCAAGAAGGGGAGATTCTGGGTCTGCTGGGACCGAATGGCAGCGGCAAATCTACTACAATGAACTGCATTTTGTCCCTGTTGAATTTTGGCAGCGGGAGCATTCGCATTTTCGGCAGTGAAATGAGGCCGGATGCGTATGAGATTAAAAGGAAAATCGGCGTGGTATTTCAGGATGTGGCAGTGTTTGAGGAGCTGACAGTGTATGAAAATATTGACTATTTCTGCGGACTGTATATACGGGACAAAGCTATCAGAAAGCAGTACATTGAAGAGGCGATAGCGCTGGTGGGGCTGGAAGAATATAAGAAGTTCCGTCCCAGGCAGCTTTCAGGAGGGCTGCTTAGGCGTCTGAATATTGCCTGTGGAATTGCCCACAAACCGAAGTTGATTTTTCTGGATGAGCCGACGGTGGCGGTGGATCCTCAGAGCCGCAACAATATCCTGGACGGCATCATGACACTGCGGAATCAGGGGGCGACGATTGTATACACTACCCATTATATGGAGGAAGTGGAAATTATCTGCGACAGAGTGATTATTTTGGACAAAGGAAAGATTTTAGCAGACGGTACATGCGATTCGTTAAAGAAACTGGCGCGCATCGAAGAGAAGGTTACCGTGGAGACAAATGCCCTGGCGAAGGAATGCCTTGAGGAAATCAGGCAGCTTTCCTATGTAGAGGGGGCGGCATATGACGGGCAGAGTCTGTCAGTTACCTATCGGCAGGGAAAGAATAACCTGATTGAACTTATGGAGTTTTTAAAGAAAAGGAATATCAGCTACAGTAAAATCTATTCTGAACGGCCGACGCTGAACGACGTTTTTTTGGAACTCACGGGAAAGGAGCTGCGAGACTGAATGTTTTGGCATAATTTTAAGTATACGGCAAAGACGCTTTTGGGAGATAAAATGCTGATTTTCTGGACTTTTGCTTTTCCTGTTATTCTGGGCGCTTTTTTTTATATGGCTTTTTCTGACATTGAAGATAGTGAAAAGCTCCATGTGATTGACATTGCGGTAGTGGAAAACACAGGTTTCCGTGAAAGTGAAATGTGGAAGGAATCATTGGAAGCTTTGAGTGACGAGGCGAGCGGAGAGCAAGTATTTTGTACGAAGTATGTGAGCGAAGAGGAGGCGAAACGCCTGCTCTCGGAAAAAGAAATCGCAGGATATTTTATGCTGGCAGATGGAGAGCCACAGGTGACGGTTGCGTCTGACGGGATTAATGAGACAGTGTTGAAATATGTGGTGGAGGAAATTTATCAAACGGAAGAAATCGTGCGAAATACAGCGGAGCGCCGGATACAGCAGGGAGAAATGCCTACAGCAGAATTTTATGAACAGCTCAGTAAAGAGGTTATGAATCTGGTTGACAGTGAAAATGGGGGTATACGGGATATTTCGGGGGCTAATCTGAGTTATACAATGATTGAATTTTATACACTGATTGCAATGACTTGTCTATATGGCGGGATTTTAGGAATGGTGGCGGTGAACCAAAATCTGGCGAATATGAGCAGCAAGGGGAAACGGGTGTCAGTAAGCCCTGTGGGAAAGAGCCGGATGATCCTCAGCAGCGTACTGGCAGGTTATGTGATTCAGATGGTTGGCGTAGCGCTGTTGTTTGCATTTACAATTTTTGTGCTGCATGTGGATTATGGGAATCATCTGCCCCTGATTGTGCTGCTGGCATTGTGCGGCGGACTGGCTGGGCTGTCCGTGGGAATTGCCATTGCGGTTCTTGTAAAATCCGGCGATAATGTAAAGACAGGTATCGTGATTTCCGTGACTATGGCGGGATGTTTTCTGTCGGGGATGATGGGGATTACCATGAAATATCTTGTGGACAAAAATATTCCGCTGCTCAATCTTCTCAATCCGGCGAATATGATTACGGATGGACTGTATGCGCTTTATTATTATGATACATTTGACCGTTACTGGCAGAATGCGGCCAGTCTTCTGGTGTTTGCATTTAGTATGATTTTGTTCTCGGTATTAGGATTGAGGAGGCAGAAATATGACAGTATTTAGAGCGTTCTTGAAAGTGCTGAACCAATGCAGGATACCGATTATTTTATATACAGTTCTGCTGGTTGGGTTCGGCGGTTTTCAAATGCAGACAAATGAGAGCAGTATGGGATTTACGGCAAGCAGACCGGAGATATCTATTATCAATCGGGATGAAAACGCAGGGATTACCCGGGGCTTGCTTTCGTATATGGCAGAGAATTGTGAAATTAGAGAAATGAAAGAAGAGGAGCTGGACGACGCCCTGTTTTATAGGGATGTCAGTTATATTTTGTACATTCCGGAAAATTACGGGAAGGATTTTCTGGAGGGCAGGGAGACGGAGCTGGAAGTCAAAAGCACCGGGGACTATCATTCGTCATATGCGGAGATGCTTTTGTCGCGCTATCTAAAGACTGCAAGGGCTTATGTAAAATATGCGGAGGACGGAGAAGAACTGGCGGCTGCAGTCAGTGGGATCCTGGAAAAACAGGTTTCCGTGGAGGTTACGTCAAAACTGGATACAGGGAATTTAGAGAAAGCGGCGTTTTATTATAATTTCTTGAACTATAGCCTGTTGGCGGGATGTGTGTATGTCATCTGCCTGGTGCTGTCCAGCTTTCGTGAAGAGAAAATCCGCAGGCGAACTGCAGTGAGCAGTATGGACTATCGGAAAATGAACCGCCTGCTGTTGCTGTCAAACGGCTTGTTTGCGTTTGCACTATGGCTGCTCTATGTGATTTTGAGTTTTGTCTTAGTAGGAAAAGTTATGTTCACCGCGCAGGGACTTCTGTATGTGGCAAATTCTTTTGTATTTATGGTATGCTCCTTGGCAATTGCTTTCCTTATCGGGAATCTTGTCGGAAACAAAAATGCACTGAACGGAATCGTTAATGTGGTGGCGCTTGGCTCAAGCTTTCTGTGCGGCGCTTTCGTTCCGGCAGAGTGGCTTCCGGATTCTGTGCTGAAGGCGGCGCATATCCTGCCGTCCTATTGGTATATCCAGACAAATGAGTTTTTGAAAACTATGGAAGATGTCAGCTTTACATCGGTTAGGCCGATCCTTGTCAATATAGGAGTGATTTTGGGCTTTACTCTGATATTTATCGTAGCTGCGGATATCATATCAAAAAAGCGGGAAAAATTTTCGGGAAGGTAAAGTATGGGAAATTGCTGTAGTTTTTTGAATTATAAAAGGACAACAGCCGGCATCGCTAAATGCAGGCTGCTGTCTCTTTTAAAATTAATTTCCTCCGGGACCGTCCTGTCTTGGGCGGGAATCTTCATCTAATTTCGGTACATTATTATCAAATTCGGACGGAATGTCCCGTGATGCGTTAGATGTTCCGGGAAGGTCAATTTCAGGAATATTTCCGTCATCATAGGCAGAAGTGTTCCCTCTGTGGCATGCCTGTGGTTTCATGAGCGTCTCCTTTCTCAAATAAACAATGTTAAAATTGATGCCGTCAGTTCTCAGACTCAGCGACAATATCCTCCAGAACACGTATCAAATCGTGTATGGTATTTAGGGGAACATCGCGTTTCAGTATTTCATTTTTCAGGTCAATGGACAGAGTATCAAACTTCGGGCGTATTTCATCTGAAACATAAGACATAGATATCACCTCGCTGATAGTGTGCCCGAAATACAGATGGTTATGCGTAAGGACAGTAAGCGTGTAAAAACAAAATTTTTTATAGTTGACATCCTGGGTTTTGCGGAATATAATTTCAATACAGCTGAATAGACAGTTCGGCCCGATTGCTCGAGCGTACCATCCTGTCGTTAAACAAAACTAGGGAACCCGATTTTATTGAATCCTGCGTTTTGCGGGATTTTTTTTGCTTTTTTGTACGGCTGAATTGTGATTGGAGGAAAATGTATGAAAGTACTGGTGTTGTCAAGCGGCGGCATTGACTCGACAGTCTGCCTGGCGCTTGCCGTAGAGAAGTATGGCTATGAGAATGTGCTGAGCCTGTCTGTTTCTTATGGGCAGAAGCACAGCAATGAACTGAAAGCGGCGCGGAGGATTGCGCAGCATTATCATGTGAGACATAAGGAACTGGATATGGGGATGATATTTGCGGGTTCAGACTGTACATTACTTGAGGGAAGGGGAGAAATTCCCAAGGGCACATATGCATCCCAGCTTCAGGAGAGTACTGGAAAACCGGTTTCTACCTATGTTCCGTTTCGGAATGGGCTGTTTCTTGCGGCAGCGGCGTCTGTTGCGCTGGCGGATGGATGTGAGAAGATCTATTATGGGGCGCATGCGGATGACAGCGCGGGAAATGCGTACCCGGATACTTCAGAAGCATTTCATGAAGCAATCAGCCGGGCAGTGTATGAGGGGAGCGGAAAGCAGTTGGAAATCGAGGCTCCATTTCTGTATAGCCATAAGGCAGATGTGGTTCGGGCAGGGATGGAACTTCAGGTGCCCTTTGCATTCACCTGGTCCTGCTATGAAGGAGGGGAGAAGGCGTGTGGAAAATGTGCGACCTGTATGGATAGGATGAATGCGTTTGCGCTAAATGGAATTCAGGACCCGATAGAATATGAGTCCAGCTAATAAATGTCAATAGGTAAATGAAAAATATTTTTCTTCTAAAAAAGGGCAGACTTTCCCCTTGGTG
>NZ_CALPCM010000077.1:0-6661 GCF_943193015.1 Hominisplanchenecus murintestinalis | reverse complement strand
AATGCAATAAGCAGCTTAAATACAGTAACTATGTGGCTTTCAGCCACTTTCACGGCACAGCTGTGAATAATTCAGGTTTATCTTTATTATTTTTTAGAAAATGCAATCGTTACCACCGTTCCCACATCCACAGTACTTTCCAGACTGAGCTTTGCATGGTGGTACAGAGCACCATGCTTTACTATGGCAAGACCAAGACCTGTTCCACCTACCTTTTTGGAATGGCTTTTATCCACCCGGTAAAAGCGTTCAAACACCCTGTCCTGATGTGATATAGGAATCCCGATTCCCGTATCACGCACAATCACATTCACGCCATCTCCCGTCTGGTTTACCAAAACATCCACCGTACCATTTTCCTTGTTATATTTAATCGCATTGTCACAAAGGTTATAGAGCATTTCCTCCAAAATTTTATGCACGCCTATAATCTCTGCCCTGCCGCCAATCAAATGAAAGGTAATATTCTTCTTATCGGCTTCTTTTTCCAACCGTCCGATTACTTCCTTTGACAATTCATATAAATCCACCGTTTCCTTTTCATAAGGAATACTCTGCCCGTCAAGTTCAGAAATCTTAATAATATCATTGACTAACGTAATCAGCCGCTGTGCCTCATCATAAATGGATTTTGAAAAGTCAGTCACATCATTTTCCAGAACATCGCCTGCTTTCATCAGTTCGGCAAAGCCAGAGATAGACGTCAGCGGAGTTTTCAGTTCATGGGAAACATTTGCCGTAAACTCCCGGCGCAGCATATCCCTTTTTTCACGTTCCGTAATATCCAGAATAACCACAACGGCCCCAATTACGGATTCCTTCTCATAAACCGGATTGGCAATCAGACTGTAACTGCGTTCCTCCCGCACCATCGTATTCTCTGCCTTTATTCCTGACAATACATCGGATATAACGCCTCTGAACTCTTTTGCCCGGCAGAACAGCAGGACACTCCTGTCTGCCGGAGGGGTAATCTCAAGCAGGTTTAATGCGGCAGAATTATAGGTCAGGAGATTGGCGTCTGCATCAATAACCAGAAAGCCCTCACTCATATTTTCTGTAATAAGGTTAAATTCTTTCTGTTTTTTGCGGGCGTCCGCAAGCTGTTCCCCTATCGTTTCTTTCTGGTCTGCAATTTTCCGTAACAGAGGTGTTAATTCCTCATATGTGTCATTATTTTCCGGTATTTCCAAATCCAGTTTGTTAATTGGTTCTATAATGGCTTTTGATACCCTTGCGGAAAGCACCAGTGTTAAAATCAATGCGACAAACATAATGAATAAAATCGGCTGAAGCATCCCCATCAGAATGGTTACTACCGTATACTGTTCTGTCGAAACCCGCAGTATGCTGCCATCGGAAAGCCGTATGGCATAATTCACTGTTTTTTCCGTCAGGGTTTTGGAGTACCTCGTACTCATGCCCTTCCCCTCTTTCATTGCCGTTTTAATTTCATCCCTGTCGGCATGATTATCCAGTTCGGACACATCTGCCCTGCTGTCGAACAATACCGTTCCATTTTCATCAATCCATGTGATACGGTTATTTCCGGCAAGTCTGTTATTCTTGTTATCAAAACTGTCAAAATATCCGGCTCCCTCATTTTCAAGAGCATGTGCCAGAAAGCCGGCCTCATTGGCAAGCTCTTTCTGTATCTGCTTTTCAAAAAAATGAAACAAAAGCCCCATAATCAATGCAATGGTAGCTGCCAATACAAGACAGACGGTAAGCAGTGACGAATGAAAAATTTTTTTATTCATTCCAATCGCCTCCTAATTTATAACCGATTCCTTTTATAGTCTGAATGAGTTTTCCGGCATCCCCCAGTTTTACCCGCAGTTTCCGGATATGCACATCCAGCGTCCGGGATTCTGTATAATATTCCCCCCAGACACTGGTTAAAAGCCTGTCACGTTCCACTACATTGCCCTCTGCCTCCAGCAGAACCATCAACAGCAGATATTCCTTATAGGAAAGCGATACCGCTTCCCCTGATACCGTAATAATATGTTTTGCAGGATTAACATACATCCCGCCAATCGTATACGTTCTGTCATCCTGCGTTTTTTGGGAACGCCTCAGTACCGCCCGGATCCTTGAAATCAGTTCCATCGTTCCAAAAGGCTTTGCCACGTAATCATCCGCTCCCATATCAAGGCCTGTGACCTTATCAAATTCACTGCCCTTTGCGGTAAGCATAATCACAGGGATATGCGCAGTCGCTGCATTACCTTTCAGTTTATTCAGAATCGACAACCCGTCTTCTTCCGGCAGCATAATATCCAGCAAAACCAATTCCGGCAGTTCCGTATTTAGTCCCTGCCAAAATTCCTTTGGAGAAGAATGCCCCTGTACTTCAAATCCCTCTTTTGACAGCGCATAGCATACCAGCTTTCTTATATTATCATCATCTTCCAGCAGATAAATCATGTTAACCGATTCCTCCTTTGGTGGAGCTTTCCTTATTTTCAGGTCTTTTCCGATGCTCTCCGGTAATGGAATAAATAACCCATTCCGCAATATTTTCTGCATGGTCGCCAATCCGCTCAAAATATTTTGCAATCATCAGCAAATCCATAAGAGCCTCCGCATCGTCGTGTCTCTCCGTTATTGATTTTATCAACTCCCGCTTTACCTTGTCAAATAAATCATCCACGATATTATCATGTTCAATTACCAGCCAGGCAATATCCAGATTCATTTTTACAAAAGATTCAATACTTTCTGACACCATTTTGATCGCTGCTTCTGCCATTTCCCGGATATGGGTTTCGCCAAGCGTTCCCTTTTTTGCCACATAAGGTGCAGTCTCCACAATATCCGATGCCTGGTCTCCAATCCGTTCCATATCGGATATCATTTTCAAAGCGGCTGAAACAACTCTCAAATCTTTTGCCACGGGCTGCTGCTGCAAAATCAGTTTCAGGCAGAGGGTTTCGATATCACGCTCTTTTTTATCAATCTGCGTATCCGCATCCAGACACATATTTTTGCTGTTTTCTTCATTATCCGTAAGATATTTTACCGCATTGGTAATTGCCTCCTCGCATAAGGCTCCCATGGTAACAAGTTCTGTATTAAGCTGCGATAACTGTCTGTCAAATTTATTCCGCATTATCCAAACCTCCCTGTAATATAATCCTCTGTCCTCTGGTCAGACGGTGTGGAGAACATGGTCTGCGTATCATCAAACTCCACCACCTCGCCCAGCAGGAAGAATGCTGTCTTATCTGCAATCCGCACTGCCTGCTGCATATTGTGGGTTACCATAATAATCGTATATTTTTCCTTCAGTTCCATTGCTAAATCTTCAATCTTTGAAGTGGAAATAGGGTCAAGGGCAGACGTCGGTTCATCCATCAGAAGGACTTCCGGCTCTACCGCCAGTGCCCTTGCAATGCAGAGCCTCTGCTGCTGGCCGCCACTCATGCCCAATGCACTCTTTTTCAAACGGTCTTTGCATTCCTCCCAGATTGCCGCCTGCGTCAGGGAACGCTCCACGATTTCATCCAACTTAACCTTTGATTTGATTCCATGTATTCTTGGACCATAGGCAATATTATCATAAATACTCATTGGAAACGGATTCGGTTTTTGAAAGACCATGCCAACACGTTTCCGCAAAATGTTTACATCAATCCCCTTGTAAATGTCAATGCCGGAAAGCATAATTTCTCCTTCGATACGGCAGCTTTCCACCAAATCATTCATCCGGTTCAATGTTTTCAGATAAGTGGATTTTCCACAGCCAGAGGGGCCAATCAGCGCAGTGATTTTCTTTTCCGGGATTTCCATGTTGATACTTTTCAGGGCATGGCTCGCACCATACCATAAGTTTAAATTCTTTGTCGTGATAATGTGTTCCATAACTTTAACCTCGTTTCTGTTTCAGTCTAACCGCCGCTATCTTTGCCGACATATTGATAAGAAAGGTAAGTACAAGCAATATAGCGGCAACCGCAAACGCAACATCAAACTGCCCGCGCTCTTTCGCATATACATACATGGCAACGGTCAGGGTAGAACCCGCATTTCCCGCCTGCACTGCCTCTGGTACGGTCAGCAGTTCATTTGCCATCCCTGCCGTAAAGAGAAGTGCGGCACTTTCACCTACCACTCTGCCCACCGATAAGATACAGCCGGTAACAATCCCATCAATGACACAGGGAATGACAACTGTACGAATCATATACCATTTGCCTGCCCCTAATCCAAGCGAACCTTCCCGGTATGCTTTTGGCACCGTTTTCAGGCTTTCCTGTGTGGTGCGTATAATCGTGGGCAATGTCATGATTGCCAGGGTGAGCGAACCGGCCATCAGACTGGTTCCCAGAGAGAAAAACTGCACAAACAGGAGCATTCCCACCAGTCCATATATAATTGATGGGATTCCGGCAAGGGTTTCTGTTGCCAGTTCAATGACCCGTACCAGTTTTTTATTCTTTGCATATTCGTTCAGATAAATCGCAGCCCCTACCCCAAGCGGCAGTACAATTACAAGCGTTATGATAATGATATATAAGGTATTCAGGATGTTTGGCAGAATCCCGACCGTACCACGCAAAAGGCTTGGTTTCGTAGAAACAAGCATCCATGAGATATGTGGAATGCCCCGGTACAGGATATATCCAATCAGTCCGAGCAGGAGAGAGCAAATCAATCCTGCTGATAAAACCATCATCAGCTTTAAGATAGTATCCTTAATTTTTCTTGCTTTCGATATTGTATCAGTCACATGTATTTCCTCCATTTTCCTCAAGAACGCTGTTTTTGCGTTCTTGATAGGTTTGCCTTAGTTCCACTTGGCATGGTATTTTCATGCAATAGTGGAACTTCAAACCTTTTTTTTAATTACTACATTTAATATCAGGTTAATTGCCATAATGAACAGAAAAAGCACCAGTGCGATGGAAAATAATGCCTGTCTCTGTAAGCCGGAAGAATAGGACATTTCACTGGCAACAGCAGTAGTCAGAAACCGGACGCTGCCAAACAGTTTCGGCATATTGGCAACATTTCCCGCTACCATCATAACCGCCATCGCTTCCCCGACTGCCCTGCCAATGCCTAATACAACCGCAGTGACAATGCCGCTTTTTGCGGCAGGCACAACCACCTTAAATACGGTTTCCGTCTTTGTCGCCCCCAGAGCAAGAGAAGCCTCCTCATATTCCTTTGGCACCGCCCCGATTGCCGTTTCCGATACGGAAATGACAGAGGGCAGAATCATAACAGCAAGGACAAGAATTGCCGAAAAGAGGTTTGCACCATCCGGGAGATGAAATATCTCCCTTACGCATGGAACAATGATGATCATTCCCACCAGCCCATAAACGACAGACGGGATTCCGGCAAGCAAATCTACCACATTCCTTACTGCACTGCTAACTTTCTTTGGGGACATCTTTGCCAGAAAAATAGCACATAGCAGTCCAATCGGAACTCCTATGAGGATTGCCCCCAGAGTTCCGTATACGGATGTCAGGATAAAGGGAAGGATTCCATAGGAAGGCTTTGCAGAAGTAGATGCCCAGACCTTCCCAAACAGGAAATCTCCCAGACCGATATCCCGTATTGCCGGAATGCCGCTTATCAAGAGAAATATAGTAATTAGGACGACAAACAGTATCGTCAGCAGACCGCATACCAAAAACAACAGGTTCATTGCCCTTTCCATCCACCTTGCTGTCTTTTTTATCTTTTCCATAACAGCCCCTCCTGTAATTACCGTTTGACAGGAACAGCACCTGCCTCTGTAATAAGGCTGTCTGCCTGTTCGCTGGTAGCGAAGTCGAAAAACTCCTGTGCAGCTTTAGAAAGAGCAGTGTCCTTTTTTGTGACCAGCACGAAGTTTCTCTGGACTTTGTATTTCCCATCCTGAATACTTTCTGTTGTCGGGCTTACCCCTTCCACGCTGACCATCTTTACCGTATCACCAACCGAGGCAACCGATGCATAGCCAATGGCATTTGGATTGCCGGATACCGTCTGCACGACATCGCCCGTAGACGTAAGTTCCTGTGAATACTTGCATTTATCCTTTGTGCCTGTCACTTCCTCAAAACCGTCTCTTGTGCCGGAAGCCGCCTCACGCCCAATACAGACAATCGGTGCGTCGCTGCCGCCAACCTCTTTCCAGTTGGTAATCTCACCACTGTAAATCTTCCCTATCTGATCAATTGTTAAATCTGTTGTCGGATTATCAGGATTGACTATGATTCCGATTCCATCAATGGCAACTACCGTTCCCTGTAAATCTGCTGTTTCATCTTCCTTCAGGTCACGACTTGCCAGTCCGATATCACATCTTCCTTCCGCTACTGCCTGTATACCGGAACTAGAACCCGTTGGATTGTATGTAACCTTTATATTTCCATGTTCCTCCATATAGGCTTCACTCAAAAATCCAATGACTTTCTCCATTGAAGTGGAACCGTCGGTGGCTATTGTTTGTGAACTCTTAGTTGTCTCATTTGCTGTACTTTTGTCAGTGAACGAACCAGCATTGCCGCTACATCCTGTCAACACCCCTGTCATAAGTGTAAAAACGGTTGCAATCATAATAAATTTTTTCATATTGAACACACTCCTAGTATAATAATGGTGTAGTCAAGAATGACTACTGGTTAATAGTTACAAAGTCCAATCTAATAAATCTATA
>NZ_CALPCM010000076.1:0-6845 GCF_943193015.1 Hominisplanchenecus murintestinalis | reverse complement strand
GTAGCAAAAATCTACTCTCTACTATTATGGGGCAACAAATGGGGCTATTCAAGCCGCCCAACATTTAGGCGCTTACGATAGTTAAGAAAGTGATATCTGTTTTTCTACATTGTATCTCTTTCTTAGCATATGAATATAGATATGTTTTCTTATGCGATTGTAATGCTAAAAACAGTGGTGGATTAAGTCGGACAGAGCGAGGGATAAATGACGTATTTCTTCTCATCTTGTGTCAGGTAGAGTGTGTTATGTTGATATCAAGGGTTGAGAAGTAGAATGATGAAAAGTGTAGAAAATAAGAGTTTTCCGGGAGTTGGAACAGTTAGAAAAATTGTTCTGGTTTCCGGATTTTTTGTGTATTGTATTGAGCGAAAACATACCTATAGAGCTTGGGTAAATAACATTATTAAACTGTAATGTTTGTAATTAGTGTCTGCTGATTAATTCTATAACGCTTGATTTTACTGATTTGTGCCCCGATATCTGATATAATATCTACAAAGGTTTCAATGAAACAGGCTCATTTTTCTTGCAGCTTTTTATGGATAACGGGGTGAAACACATGTATAGACCGCTTGATAAGTTACAACATTCGTTCCTTGATTTCAACCAACCCATGGGGCTTAAAATGAATCCGGATAACCGGTGGGTCAAAATGGCTGATTGTATCCCATGGGATGAATTCGAAATAAAATATGCAGAGCTTTTCCCAAGTGGCACCGGCAATGTTGCCAAACCGCTACGCATGGCGCTGGGAGCCCTGATCATCCAGACAAAGTTTCAGTTCGCTGACCGCGAACTTGTGGAACAGATCACGGAGAACCCATACCTGCAGTACTTTATCGGGCTTCCCGGATATCAGGAAGAAGCCCCGTTTGATGCAAGCACACTTGTCCTGTTTCGTAAACGCATTACAGCAGAAATGCTGATGGAAGCCAATGAGTATCTTCTTGCACACAAAGATGACGGCAGAAATGACAAAACCCCTCCATCTGCCGGAGGTTCAGGCACGCCTGATGTTCCAAAAGAAGACGGGAACAAAGGGACGCTGACACTGGATGCGACCTGTGCGCCGGTCAACATCCGTTACCCGCAGGATATCTCCCTTCTGAACGAGGCGAGGGAAAAGCTGGAGGCCATCATATACCGTTTTTGTAAATCCTACGATCTGCTGTTGCCAAGACGGTACAGGAGGCGTGCCAGAAAAGACTACCTTGCCTACGCCAAAAGCAGAAAGCACAGCGCAGAGAAGATCCGGAAGGCGCTCCGTAAGCAGCTCGGTTACGTTGGAAGGGATATCCGGTATCTGGATGAGTTTATGAGCCGTGGATATGCCATGACAGATAAAGAGATCGGCCTGTACCTGACGATCCTCATGCTGTATGGACAGCAGAAATATATGTATGATAACAAAGTACATTCCGTAGAACACCGTATTGTGAGCATCACGCAGCCATGGATCCGGCCGGTCGTGAGGGGAAAGGCCAGAGCGGCTGTTGAATTCGGAGCAAAGTTTGACCTGAGCCTTGACAGTGAAGGCTACGGACACATCGAAAAGATATCGTTTGAAGCATACAATGAAAGCACCTGCCTGATAGAAGCGGTGGAACGGTTCAAAGCGCGTACCGGCCATTATCCGGAACGTGTACTGGCAGACCAGATCTACCGTACAAGGGCAAACCGGAACTATTGCAAAGACCATGGTATCCGCATATCCGGTCCGAAGCTTGGCAGGCCGGGCGTAAATACAAAAACGGATAAAAAACAGGAGTATCAGGATAACAGGGACAGGATCGAAGTGGAGCGTAGCTTTAGTTTAAGCAAACGCTGTTACGGCATGGGCTGTATTGTAACAAAACTGGAAGAAACGCAGTTGACCTCCATCGCATTATCCGTATTCGTGACGAATCTGTTCAAGATTCACAAGCGGATACTTTACGCTCTTTTATATTTGTTCCAATATGGGAATGGATACAAACGTTGGAGTATGCAGATATTCGCTTAATCAGCAGACATTAATTAGGAATGGCTCTTTAAAAACAGAAAAATTTAGGGGTTCGAGGAATTTATAGCATATCTAATTTGTAATCGTTACAGATTAAATCAGATACTTTTTTTAGAAAATTATGACTTGCAATTCATTTTTTATTCGACTAAAATGCTACTACCTTGAAAGGGGAGGCACTTTGTCTTATCCAAACTGCTGGACAGGGGATTAAAAGTGCCGTTGACTTTCCCCTTAGGGTAAAGTTTATACTGAGCTTGGAAGGAGGGTTCGCATATGCTTACAATTGGAGAATTTTCAAACATATGCAGGGTATCTACAAAGACGCTTAGATATTATGCAGAAATAGGATTGATACTGCCGGATGAAATCAATCCGGAAAATGGCTATCGGTATTATTCCATCGAGCAATTGGAAAAAATGCTGATGATTAATCGTCTGAAGGATTATTGTTTTTCTTTGGAAGAAATCAAATTAATTTTGGAATCGGAAGAACAGATGGATGAGGTACTTTTTACTGCACTTAATAAAAAGAAAAAAGAGATTGCGGTAAAGGTACAGAAGTTTGAAGATACAATGCACCAAATAGACAGTGATATATCAAATTTGAGAAACGGAAAATCCATTATGTCCTATATGGAAAGCATTGATGTACAGCTAGTCGAGATACCGATGATGTATCTTCTGTCGATACGGAAGAATGTTTTAGAGCATGAGTTTTCAGAAGAATATGATACCTGCTTTGGGAAACTATTTCGGAAAATGGAAGAGAAGAAACTAACAGCGGCTGCTCCTCCAATGGTACTGTTTCATGACGATGAGTATACACCATTTGGATTAGATACGGAATTTGCAATCCCGATAAGAGAGTATGCGACTGGAACAAGAGATTTTTGTCCTGGGCTATGCTTGAAAACAGTTGTGCAGGGTTCTTACTCACAGCTTCCTTCAGTTTACGCTAAACAAATAGAGTGGGCAAAAAGGGAAGGTTATGAAAACAGCAATGCGTTGTATGAGGTATATGTAACAGACCCGGCAGAGGTTTCAAAGGAAAGCCAACTTGTTACGGAGGTCTATTATCCGGTTAAAAAGAAGGGTTCAAAAGACCGAAATTGAAAGCAGATATTGTGAAGTGCATGAGAGGAAGAAAATATGAATCAGATAAAAATTAAAGAATTGGAACAGATTATAAGCAGCAAATATGGAAATACCACAGGTATCGTCATAATAAAAGATGGCGCTGTATCTTATGAAAAATACTTTAAGGGCTGCACTGCGAATAGCCGCGTTCATATCTATTCCGTGACAAAAAGCATTATTTCAATATTAATTGGGATTGCTCTGGATAAAGGATACATTAAAAATATTGAGGAGAAAGTGCTGGATTACTTCCCAGAATACAAAGTGAAAAGGGGAGAGAGAAGAATACAGAATATTACACTAAGAGATATGCTGACAATGACGGCACCTTATAAATATCGATTTTTTGCACCTTATATAAAATATTTTACAAGTAGTGACTGGGTAAAATTTTCGCTTGATTTATTAGGCGGTCGTGGGAAGATAGGGGCATTCCGATATGCCCCATTGATCGGGCCGGACATCTTATCGGGAATTTTAGTGAGGGCAACAGGGCAACCCGTATTAGATTTTGCGGCAGAGAATTTATTTGAGCCGCTTGGAATTAAAGTGGAAAATAATTTACTATTCGAAACCAAAGAGGAACAATTGGCATTTAACCAGTCTACGGATATTAGCGGATGGGTAATAGATTCCATGGGGATTCATGCGGCAGGCTGGGGACTTACGCTTACACCAATGGATATGGCAAAGATTGGGCAGTTATATCTGAATGGCGGTATGTGGGAGGGGAAGCAGATCATTTCCTCAAAATGGGTAGAGGACAGTACAATAGAACACAGCCGATGGAAAAAAGAGAATCTGCCCTATGGATATCTATGGTGGGTAAATGAGGATGGCTATGCAGCAATGGGAGATGGCGGCAATATCATTTATGTAAACACAAAGAAAAAGCTGGTGATTTCTATTGCAGCTCTCTTTGTACCCAAAGCAGGGGACAGAATAGAATTAATCAAGAAATTCATTGAGCCTATTTTATGAGATGAACAAAATTGTATTATCAGTTGACTTTATCACAAAGACGATTTATAGTGTCATCGACCAAGAAAAAGGGATTGACTCTCGTATTATGTGAGGGTTTACACTTAAAGTCAGGAGGTGGTTTCTTTGCTGAAAATAGGAGAATTTTCAGTCTTGTCACAAATCAGTATCCATATGCTCCGGCACTATGATGAGATTGGTTTGCTGATTCCTGAGCATGTGGATGATTTCACGGGATATAGATACTACAGTGAATGTCAGCTCCCGATAGCCAACAAGATACAGGCGTTAAAAAGTATGGGGTTGGGATTAGCCTTAATCAAGGAAATATTGGCGAAATATACAGGCAATGACCAACTGAAAGATTATCTCGAACTCCATGCGGTGGAACAGCGGGAGAAAATCGCGAATTTGCAAAAACAATTGAATCTAATCGAAACAACCATAGCGAATTTGGGACATGTTTCAGATATCCCTTTGTACAGTGTGGCGCTCAAAAAATTTCCTGCCCATAATGTGATTAGTATCAGAGGGAGAATAGCAACCCCAGGGAATGAAGCTGTTCTCTGGGAAAAGCTGGCAAAGGAGAGAAAATCACAAAAAATACAATTTGCAAATCCGCTTTTGAATATAGCGGTATTCCATGATGAAGGATTCAAAGAATATGATTTGGATGTGGAGATACAGCAGGCGGTAGTTGGCAGATATCACGATACAGAGGAAATGAAATTTAAGAAAATCGAAGAGACAACGGCAGCAACGCTTACATTTAAAGGGCAGTATAGTCTGCTACCGGATGCAAATGAAGAGATCATACGATGGATTACCGATAATCACTACAGGCTTGATGGGAAACGCTTCAACATATACCATGTATCTCCGGAAACGGAACAATCAGTAGAAGATATGGTCACAGAGGTGTGCTTTCCTGTAAAACCGTTATGAAAAAAGATGCTGCAATTTAGCGGCATCTTTTTTCCCGATATCACTTGACTCTCGGACAATGCAAGGGTTTAAACTTAAGCGTAGCAAAGGAGGAAGGCGTATGAAGCGATTAGAATTGCCGCATCAGTTGGCGGATTATTTATGTCCGGTGAATGGGCTGTGTGATATTTATGAGTGGAAAACAGGAAAACGGATACCGGAAGAATTAATTTTCTATTCCAAGGCCGGTTTTCAGATGATTTCCCAAAAGAAAGCAGCAGTACCTAAAATGATTTTTATGGGGCAGGGAAGCATTGGAAAGCGGGAATATGAATTTTGGAAAGGAATCATCGGATATGAGGTTATAGCAGGTGAAGGAAAATGTTTTCGGACAACTTGGAAAAACGTCAGGGAGTTATTGGACAAAGATATACCGGTCATATTATTTGGCTTGGATATGTTTCATCTGCCTTATCAGAGTAAGTTCTATCATAGGCAGCATATTCCGGGGCATGTTGTTCTCATGATAGGTTATGATGAGACAAATGTATATGTTCATGATAATTCCAAAGCGGAAATGCAGACTATCCCGATTGCGGAACTGGAACTGGCATGGGCAGAAGACTATATAGGGATAAGCAAGAAAAATGCGTATTTTGGGATTGATATGAGGTCTCCGGAAACAGATACAGCGTGGATTGTACAAAAAGGGATAGGGAAAAATGCAGAAACCTATTTATCTTCACCATTAAGTTTTGTAGGACAGAGAGGGCTTGACAGATTCATCGGGGAATTCCGGGAATGGAAAAACTTATTTCCTGAAGAAGAATTACTGAAAATATATTTTCACTTTATTGAATACACGGGAAGCATTCTCCCAGAGCTTCCCTATGAAATTAGTGGGCGAAGATCGGGAATTATCAATCCTCATAGGGCATCCAGGGATAAATTTGCACAGGCGCTTGTGAGGTATAAGGATTCTCTTGGGGAAGAAGCCTGGGAAGAGGCGGCTCATCATTTTCAGAAGAGTGGGGAAATTATTGAAAAGATCGTAGATGGTTTTCTTGAAGATGTGGCAGGGCATTCTTTCAGGCATACTGAAAAATATATTCCCCTATTCCAGGCACTAAGAAAACATGAAGAAGATGCATTCCGTAGAATTCTGAATACACAGAACTGATTAAAATTATATATTTGCCAGGGCATTTCCTTACTTCAGAGAATCCGGCAGAGGAGGTGAGTGATATGGGAAAACTGATAGTTCTTTCTTTGGATGAATCGGAAAAAAACATATATGATAAAATACTGGAAATTGTTAGTAAAGCTGATATTAGTATAGACAGAGAAGTAGATGCGTGTCTGGATGAAATACAGATTGGTGAATTGCTCATTATACCGGAGCAGCACAGGGTTTTAAGACAGGGAAAGGAAGTTAATTTAACAAACATCGAATTTCGCATTCTGTATATGCTGGCAATTCATCAAGGGATAACGCTTTCTAAAGAAAAGATTTATAATTATGTCTGGAATGGGGAGTATCTTCAAGATGACAGCAATATTACATCCCATGTCCGTCGGCTTCGGAAAAAAATAGAGAATGATCCAAGCCAACCGGAATATATCCAGACAGTGAGAGGGGTTGGCTATAAAATAAATAGTGTGAAAAGGGAATGAGTGGTGTTCTTATGTATTGGGAACACTGCTCATTCCCTTTTTTACTTTATAGGAAATTCCGACCTATTGACACACAAAGAAAAACATATGTTTACCGAACATATGTTAGATAGATATGTGT